>JAJPIH010000108.1 GCA_021324875.1 Alphaproteobacteria bacterium | reverse complement strand
TATAGATCGCGCCGTCGGGTCCGACCGCGACCCCGTGCGGGCGCCCAAGCCCGGCCGCGACCGCCGGCCCACCATCGCCGTCGGCGCCTTTGCGGCCGCCGGCGATCGTCGCAACGATCCCGGTCGCGGCGTCGATCGCGCGGATCGCATGGTTTTCGGTGTCGACAATCAGGATGTCGCGCTGCGGTGCGAGCGTGAATTCCTTGGGCGCGTCGAACACCGCGTCACGCGCCGGTCCGCCATCGCCGCTGTAGCCGCGCGCGCCGGTGCCGGCCACGGTGCGGATCACGCCCGAGCCCGGATCGACCGCACGCAAGCTGCTGCCCTGCCGTTCGAGGATGAACACCGTGCCGTCCGCCGCAACCTTGACGGCGCGGGCGCCAAACACGCCGGCTGTCGCCGCCGGTCCGCCGTCGCCGCTATGCACCCCCTCGCCGGTGCCGGCAAAGGTCGAAATTGTCCCGGCGGCGAGATCGACGACCCGCACTCGATGGTCGGCGACATCGGCGATGAACAGGCGCTGCTGCGCCGGGTCGAGCGCCAGCCCGTTCGGCTCGACCAGCCCGGCCCGCACCGCCGGCCCGCCATCGCCGGCATAGCCCGCCCGACCGTTGCCGGCAAAAGTGGTTACGATGCCCGAGACCGCGTCGATCCGGCGCACGCAATGATTGTGGCGATCGGCGACATAGACATTGCCGTGGCGATCGACCGCGACGCCATAGGGCTCGTTGAACGAGGCTTCCGTCGCCGGGCCGCCATCGCCGGAATAACCGGCCATGCCGTTGCCGGCGAGGGTCGCGATGACCGCGCTTCTGGCGTCGATGCGGCGAATGCGATGGTTGAAGGTGTCGGAAAAATAGAGGTTGCCGGCGCCATCGAAACCGAGATCGAAGGGGCCGTTGAGACGCGCCGCGATCGCCGGCCCGCCATCACCGGAAAAACCGCGCTCGCCGGTTCCGGCAAAGGTCGAGATGATCCAAGCCTGTTGCGCCATCGGCGGCGGCCCTCCCTTCCCAGCAGCACCCATCGGGGCCATGTTAGCATCGCATCTCGGCCCTGCGAGCAAGGATGTGAGAGCGTCATGGCCCGTCATCGATCGCGGTCGCGCGTGTCGAGGATTGTCCTCTCCCTGCTCGCCGCGGCGATCGTGTTCGCGCTGTCGGTGCCGGATCGCGCCATTGCCGCATCGCTCGCCGGCCAGCTGTTGATCGCCTCTCCGGAAATCGGCGATCCGCGCTTTTACCACGCCGTGATCCTGTTGTTGCGCCAGGACGATAGCGGCGCCTTTGGCATCGTGCTCAATCGCCCGATCGAGCAGCGCACGGTCAAGAGCCTGATCGAGGCCACCGGCGATCGCGGCGACGGGCTTGACGGCAGCCTCGAAGTCTATGCCGGCGGCCCGGTCCAGCCGGAGCTCGGCTTTGTCGTCCATAGCCCCGACTACCACGACCGCGACACGCTGGTGGTCGGCAAGGAAGTGGCGATGACCGCCGACAAGCAGATCCTACGCGACATCGGACACCACAAGGGTCCAAAGCAGGTCCTGTTTGCCTTCGGCTACGCCGGCTGGGGGCCCGGCCAGCTCGAAGCCGAGATCGCGCACCACGACTGGTTCACGACGACCGGCGACCCCAAGCTGATTTTCGACGAAGACCGCGCGAGCTTGTGGGACGAGGCGATGGCCCGCCGCACCCGCGAACTCTAGCCGGCGCCGCCGTCACGCGCCGTGCAGCCGGGCGAGGGTCGCGGGATCGAAACCATCCGGAAAATACTTGTCGATCGCCTCGATAAAGAGCCGATTATCGGCGGTGGCGTGGGCAAACAGCGTCATCGACGAACGGAATTTGAGGTGGTCGGGATAGCCAAAGATCGCCTCGATCGAGCGGCCGGTGATCGCGATCACCAGCGCGGTACACGCGCGCAGCCGCGGCCCGAGCACCGGGTGGGCGAGATAGGCCGCCGCCTCCGCCCGCGACGAAATGGCGTAGCGCACCGCCATCGGGCTTGATCCGAGCCCACGGATCTGGGGAAAGACAAACCACATCCAGTGGCTCTGTTTGCGTCCGGCGGCGAGCTCGGCGCGAACCCGGCCGATGACCGGGTCTTGGGCTGCGACAAAGCGTTCAAGATCGTAGGGCTCGCCCATCGCGTTGGCTCCGGATGCCGGTCCGCCGCTGCGGAATGGCGATCACCCGGGTTGCGGCATCGCCGGCGGCGGCGTAACACTTGCCGGCACCGGAATAATAGCGCGCCACGGGAGGAAGGAGCGCCTTGGTTTCTCAGTCTGCCGACGCTCGCGCCGCCTTGATTGCGGCCTGATCGAACGCCGATGACAAGCACCTCGCTAATCGGCCGCACCGCGGTGGCAACCGTCGAGACCCGTCGTTCCTGGCTGGTCGCGGCGGCGGCGCTGGGCGCGCTGTCGGTCTCGTTCGGCGCGCCGACGATCACGATGGTCGCGCTCAAGCCGATCGCGGCCAGCTTTGGCGGCGAGCGCACCGTGCCTTCGGTGTGTTATGCGCTCGCCTGGCTTGGCTCGTCGGTCGGCGGGATCGCGATGGGCCAAATCGCCGAGCGGGTCGGGGTGCGCTGGACGGTCATGTTCGGGGCGGCGATGATTGCCGCCGGTCTGTTTCTCTCCAGCCTCGGCCGGCCGCTTGATCTTTATATCGGCCACGGCCTGTTCATGGGCCTGATCGGCAATGCCGGGCTCAATGCGCCGCTCTATGTCTATGTCTCGCGCTGGTTCGATCGGCGCCGCGGCAGCGCCCTGGCGCTGATCGCCAGCGGCCAGGCGGTTGCCGGCACGATCTGGGCGCCGATGTTCGGCCATCTGGTCGAGAGCATCGGCTGGCAGCAGACGATGCGGATCTACGGCCTGTTCGTGGTCGCGGTGATTTTGCCCGTCGCCTCGCTGGTGTTCGGCGCCGACCCGCAATCGGCGCATGCCGCCAGCGGCCCGGCCGAGCCGGTTTCCGGCGCGCCGGTCTTGGGCCTGCGGCCAAACACCGCCCTCGTGCTGTTGAGCGCAGCGAGCTTTTTGTGTTGCGTTCCGATGGCCATGCCGCAAGGCCATCTGGTCGCGTTCTGCAGCGATCTCGGCATCCCGCTGACCCAGGGCAGCGCGATGCTGTCGGTGCTGCTGGCCAGCGCTTTTGCCGGCCGCCAGCTATGGGGCTGGGTCGCCGATCGCTATGGCGGCCTGCGCGCGATCCTCGCCGGTTCGGCCTGCCAGGCGGCGGCGATGATCGGGTTTCTGATGACCCAGGACGAAGCCGGGCTGTTTGTCGTCTCGGTCGCCTTCGGTCTCGGCTTTAGCGGCATCATCCCGGCCTATGTGTTGGCGATCCGCGAATTGTTTCCGGCCAGCGAGGCGTCGTGGCGGGTGTCGAGCCTGCTGTTGTGCAGCGGCTCGGGCATGGCCTTTGGCGGGTGGATGGCGGGGGCGATCTACGACTATGTCGGTTTTTACGCGGTCGCGTTTGCCGCCGGCATCCTGTTCAACCTCGCCAATCTGGCGGTGATCGGCTCATTGGTGTGGCGTCAGCAGCGCTA
Organism: Alphaproteobacteria bacterium; assembly: GCA_021324875.1. Taxonomy (GTDB): domain Bacteria; phylum Pseudomonadota; class Alphaproteobacteria; order ATCC43930; family CGMCC-115725; genus AP-15. Next base: position 18,111 of record JAJPIH010000108.1, on the reverse strand, counting down.
TCCCTCGCCACTGCTCGCCCGGGCCTGACCGCTCGCCACCCCGCGGCGGCGCGGATGCCGGCGTCAGGGGCGATCGCGGTCTGAGGGGGTTGATCCGGGTGCCGGGATCACGGCGCGGCGCCGCGGCGGCGACCGGAGCGCCTCAAAATCTTGCCGATCCGGCTGTCATCGGCGGCGTTTTGCCCTATGATCAAGATCATGGTGCGGCGCACTGCGGCCATCGCCGGACGGCATCGGAACATAGCGCTTCACGCCGCCTTCGGTCATGGTGTAATCGAGAATGCGCGCTGCCTGCGGTGGCCTCCGAACCGGCCCGTGCCGCGCCAGGGAATTTCGGCCTGCGGGAGCCTCGTCTCGGCGCCCGCGACAACCAGGAGCAGACATGCCCAATGTGAGCTTCACCGCACCGACGACCGTGGACGAGGCCGTGCGGGCGCTGACCGCCAGCGCCGGTTTGGCCAAGCCGCTGTCCGGCGGGACCGATCTTTTGGTGCAATTGCGCTCGGGACGGATGCGGCCCGACACGATTGTCGATTTGAAACGCATTCCCGGCCTGATCGGCGTTCGTGAGGAAACCGATAAATTTGTGATCGGCGCCGCCACGCCCGGCGTCATGCTGAGCGGCAATGCCGCGCTCGAACACGCTTGGCCGGGGATTGTCGAGGGCGCCGATCTGATCGGCTCGCAACAGGTCCAGGGGCGCGCTTCGCTGGCCGGCAATTTGTGCAACGCCTCGCCGGCGGCCGACAGTGTGCCGGCGCTGATCGCCGCGCGCGCCACCTGCGTCATCGCCGGCCCCAACGGCCGCCGCACCGCGCCGGTCGAGGCGATCGTCACCGGACCCGGGCGGACCTCGCTGGAAAAAGGCGAATTCATCGTCGAATTCCACGTGCCCAAACCCAAGCCGCACCAGTCCGACGCCTATTTGCGCTTTATCCCGCGCACCGAGATGGACATCGCGGTGGTCGGCTGCGCGGTCAACGTAACGCTCGACAACAGCGGCGTATGCACCGACGCCCGGGTTGTGTTGGGAGCGGTGGCGCCGACCCAGGTCATTGTCGAAGAGGCGGCTCGGGCGCTGATCGGCCATCGCCTCGACGAGGCCACCAACGCCGCCCTCGACGCCGCCGCGCAACGCGCCTGCAAGCCGATCACCGACAAACGCGGCACGATCGAATACCGCACCAAAGTCGCCGGCGTCCTTGCCCGCCGCGCGGCGAAAATCGCCTTTGAACGCGCTGGAGCACGCTAATGGCCAAAATTCACGTCTCGACCACCATCAACGGGGAGCCGACCGAATTCTTGTGCGAACCGCAACAGACCTTGCTCGACGTGTTGCGCGACGAGCTGGGTCTGACCGGCAGCAAGGAAGGGTGCAGTTCGGGTGATTGCGGCGCCTGCACCGTGATCTGTGACGGCAATATCGTCTGCTCGTGCCTGATGCTCGGCGCCGAGGCCGACGGCCGCAACATCACCACTGTCGAAGGCATCGCCGAGGGCGACAAGCTGCACCCGGTCCAGCAGAAATTCCTCGAACACGCGGCCTTGCAGTGCGGTTTCTGCACGCCCGGGTTTATTGTCGCGGCCAAGGCGCTGCTCGACCACAACAAGAACCCGACCGAAGAGGAAACGCGCTATTGGCTGGCCGGCAATCTGTGCCGTTGCACCGGTTACGACAAGATCATCCGCGCCGTGCTCGACGCCGCGGCGGAGATGCGACGGGAGGCGGCCGAATGACCTATCTCGACAAGAGTACCCTCAGAATCGTCGGCACCCGGCCGATCCGCCCCGACGGCGTCGACAAGGTCACCGGGCGCGCCAATTTCGGCGCCGACATGACGATGCGGCATGCTGTGGGCCAAGATCAAGCGCAGCCCCCATGCCCATGCCCGCATTCTGTCGATCAACCTGGACAAGGCGCTGGCCCTGCCCGGCGTCAAGGCGATCGTCACCGGCGCCGACTTTCCCGACGTGCCGCCGGAAAAGGCGCAGATCGGTGCTGCCCCGCACAATCTGCGCGACCTGTCGCGCAACTGCATCGCCCGCGGCAAGGTGCTGTATGAAGGCCATGCGGTCGCCGCGGTGGCCGCGGTCTCGCCGGCCGTCGCCGCCGAGGCGCTCGATCTGATCGAGGTCGAATACGAGGTGCTGCCGCATGTCATGGATGTCGAGGCGGCGATGGCGCCGGACGCGCCGGTCCTGCACGACGACATTTTCACCGCCGGCATCGAGCCGCGGCCGACCAAGCCGTCGAATGTCTCCAAGGTCGTGCGCTTCACCAAAGGCGATGTCGAGGCCGGGTTTCGCGACGCCGATGTGATCATCGAGCGCCGCTATACGACCAAGCCCGTGCATCAGGGCTATATCGAGCCGCATGCCTGTCTTGTGTCGGTCGCACCCGACGGCCAGACCACGATCTGGAGTTCGAGCCAAGGCCAGTTCATGGTCCGCGCCTACACCGCGCGCATGGTCGGCGCCGACATTGCCAATATCCGCGCGATCCCGGCCGAAATCGGCGGCGGCTTTGGCGGCAAGACAATCATCTATCTTGAGCCCCTGGCCTATATGCTGTCGAAAAAATCCGGCCGGCCGGTCAAGATCGTGATGAGCCGCGAAGAGGTGTTTCGCGCCACCGGGCCGACTTCGGGCGCGGTCGTCGAGGTCAAGCTCGGCGCCAAAAAGGACGGCCGCATCACCGCCGCCAAAACCGTGCTCAAATACCAGGCGGGGGCGTTTCCCGGCTCGCCGGTGCAGCAGGGCTGCATCTGCTCGCTGGCGCCTTACGACATCCCCAATGCCGAGACGACCGGCTACGACGTGTTGTGCAACCGCCCCAAAGTCGCCGCCTATCGCGCCCCCGGGGCGCCGATCGGGTCGTTCGCGGTCGAAAGCTGCATCGACGAACTGGCCCGCGAGCTCGGCATCAACCCGCTGGAATTGCGCCGCCTGAACGGCGCCCGCGACGGCACCAAGGCGGCCCATGGCCCGACCTGGAACAATATCGGCTATTTGCGCACCATCGAAGAGGCGATGGCGCATCCGCATTACCGCACCCCGCTCGGGCCCAACCAGGGCCGCGGCATCGCCTGCGGCTTTTGGCACAACGCCGGCGGCGAATCGAGCGCGGCGGTGCATGTCAATGAAGACGGCACGGTGACGGTCACCGAAGGTCATCCCGACATCGGCGGGTCGCGCGCCTCGATGGCGATGATGGTGGCCGAGGTGTTGGGCGTGCCGTTCGAGAATGTGCGGCCGGTGGTCGGCGACACGACCGCGATCGGGTTCAGCGCCTCGACCGGCGGCAGTCGCGTCACCTTTGCCGGCGGCATGGCCGTCACCCAGGCGGCGCAAAAGGTCGTCGAAGAACTCAAAAAGCGCGCCGCGATCACCTGGGACATCAGCCCCGACGCGGTCGAGTGGAAAGACGGCAAGGCCTATCCGGCCGGGGCCAATGCCGGCAGCTTCGAGCCGCTCGATCTTGCCACGATCGCCAACCGTTCGGCGCGCACCGGCGGCCCGATATCGGCCGAGGTGCAGATCAACGCGCAAGGCCAGGGGCCGGGATTTACCACCCATCTGTGCGATGTCGAGGTCGATCGCGAGACCGGAGCGGTCAAGATCCTGCGCTACACCGCGATCCAGGATGTCGGGCGGGCGATCCACCCCTCTTACGTCGAAGGGCAGATGCAGGGCGGGGTCGCCCAGGGCATTGGCTGGGCGCTGAACGAGGAATACATCTACGACCAGGATGGCCGGCTCGAAAACCCGGGGTTCCTCGATTACCGCGTGCCGGTCGCCTCGGACATGCCGATGATCGACACGGTCATGGTCGAAGTGCCCAATCCGCGGCATCCCTTTGGCGCGCGCGGCGTCGGGGAAGTGCCGATCGTGCCGCCGATGGCGGCCGTGGCCAACGCCATTGCCGATGCGACCGGGGTGCGGCTGCGCGATTTGCCGATGTCGCCGCCGCGGCTGTTGGCGGCGCTCGACGGCGAGCCGATGCGGCAGGCCGCGGAATAGCGGCGCGCCTTTGCCGATAGCGCAAGCCATGGCGCCGCGCAAACCCATTGCCGAGCGCCGATGGCTGGGTGGTTTAACCTCGTCATCCCCGCTGCCGCGGGGATCCAGGCCCGGATCCGGGCATTCTGGGCCCCGCTGGTGCGGAGGCGGCGGTTTGCAGGAGCGGAAGTGAGGGTCCCATGACGTTTATTCCAAAGGAATTGCAAAAGGTCGTCGGCACCCGGCCGATCCGCCCCGACGGCGTCGACAAGGTCACCGGGCGCGCCAATTTCGGCGCCGACATGACGATGCCCGGCATGTTGTGGGCCAAGGTCAAGCGCAGCCCGCACGCCCATGCCCGCATTCTGTCGATCAATGTCGACAAGGCGCTGGCCTTGCCCGGGGTCAAGGCGGTGGTGACATGGGAGGATTTTCCGCCGATCGCGTCCGAGGAAGCGTTTGTCGGCGAAGGACCGATGAACTTCCGCGACCTGTCGCGCAATTGCATGGCCCGCGACAAGGTGCTCTATGACGGTCATGCGGTCGCGGCCGTCGCCGCCATCTCGCCGTCAATCGCCGAAGAGGCGTGCGAGCTGATCGAGGTCGATTATCACGTGCTGCCGCACGTCATCGATGTCGAGGAGGCGATGAAGCCCGATGCGCCGCTGCTGCACGACGATTTGTTCACCCAGGGGATGGATCCCAAGCCGACCCGGCCCTCAAACATCGCCAAGGTCATCAGCTTCAGCAAAGGCGACCTCGACGCCGGCTTCCGCGACGCCGATGTGATCATCGAGCGGCGCTATACGAGCCCGCCCGTGCATCAGGGCTATATCGAGCCGCATGCCTGCGTCGTCTCGGTGGCGGCCGACGGACAATGCACGATCTGGAGCTCGAGCCAGGGCCAGTTCATGGTGCGCGCCTATTGCGCCAAACTGCTCGGCATCGATATCGCCAATATTCGCGCGATCCCGGCCGAGATCGGCGGCGGTTTTGGCGGCAAGACCCTCGTCTATCTCGAGCCGGTGGCGCTGGCGCTGGCCAAGAAGACCGGCCGCCCGGTCAAGATGGTGATGAGCCGCGAAGGGGTGTTTCGCGCCACCGGACCGGCCGCCGGCTCGGTTGTCGAAGTCAAGCTTGGCGCCAAAAAGGACGGGCGGCTGACCGCCGGCGAGGTGATCCTCAAATACCGGGCCGGCGCATTTCCGGGTTCCCCAGTCGGGCCGGGCTGCATGTGCGCCTTTGCCATGTACGATATCCCCAACGCCCGCACCGTCGGTTACGACGTTGTCTCCAATCGTCCGAAAGTCGCGGCCTACCGTGCCCCCGGCGCGCCCAATTCCTCCTGGGGCGTGGAAAGCTGCCTGGACGAGTTGGCGCAACAGCTCGGCATCGATCCGTTGGCGTTGCGCGAGAAAAACGCGGCCAAGGACGGCGTCAAGGCGCTCCATGGCCCGACCTGGCAGAATATCGGCTATCGCGAGACCATCGAGGCCGCAAAAAATCATCCGCATATGAAAATCCCGCTCGGCCCCAATCAGGGCCGCGGCATCGCCTCGGGCTTCTGGTTCAATATCGGCGGTGAATCGAGCGCCGCGGTGCACATCAACGAGGACGGAACCGCGGTGGTCGCGACCGGCAATCCCGATATCGGCGGCTCGCGCGCGTCGATGGCGATGATGGTCGCGGAAATCCTCGGGATTCCGGTCGAGCGGGTGCGCCCGATCGTCGCCGACACGAGCTCGATCGGCTTTTCGTTCCTGACCGGCGGCAGCCGTGTGACCTTTGCCACCGGGATGGCCGCGACCCAGGCGGCTGAAAAGGTTGTCGAGGAGCTCAAAAAGCGCGCCGCGATGATCTGGGACATCCCCGCCGACGCGGTCGAATGGAAGGATGGCAAGGCCTATCCGGCGGGCGCCAATGCCGGCAGTTTCGAGCCGTTGTCGCTCGCCGAGATCGCGCTCAAAGCGGGACGCACGGGCGGACCCATCACCTCCGAGGTGTCGATCAACGCTCAGGGTGCGGGGCCCGGTTTTGCCACCCATATCTGCGACGTCGAGGTCGACCGCGAGACCGGGGCGGTCAAGGTTTTGCGCTACACCGCGATCCAGGATGTCGGGCGGGCCATCCACCCCTCTTATGTCGAGGGCCAGATCCAGGGCGGCGGCACCCAGGGCATCGGCTGGGCGCTGAACGAGGAATACATTTACGACCAGAACGGCCGGCTCGATAACCCGGGGTTCCTCGATTACCGCGTGCCGGTCGCCTCCGACCTGCCGATGATCGACGCGGTCATGGTCGAAATCCCCAATCCGCGGCATCCATTTGGCGCGCGCGGTGTCGGCGAAGTGCCGATCGTGCCGCCGATGGCGGCGGTCGGCAACGCGATTGCCGCGGCGACCGGGGTGCGGCTGCGCGACTTGCCGATGTCGCCGCCCCGGCTCAGGGCCGCGCTTGACGCCGCCCAGCCGGCGCGCAAATCCGCAGAGTAGCGGCGGGACCGGGTCCGGCGCGATCTGCGATGGGGGCGGTATTGCTATCCTGCACCCGGCCCGCCTCTCCGACCCGCAGCGGGAAGCGGCCGCTCCGATCAATCGGGGCGACCGATCCGCCAAGCAGGCTTTTCCCGCTCACCCGGGGGAGGCCGGCGCGCCGCGGCGGGAGGGGTGACGCGTGACTCATGGAATGGGAAATACGAGCAGCGGGACAGGCCGCAAATGCCGCATGTCGTGATTTCGGGTCAGGCGGCGCGCCGTTTCACCGGCGGCGTCTCCGAATTTGATGTCGAGGCGAACAATTTCCGTCGCCTCGTGCTTGAACTCGAACGCCGCTATCCCGGCCTCGGCCATCGGGTCGAGGAAGGGATGGCGGTGGCGATCAACGGCGAGATCTATCAGGACGCGTATCTGGCGGCGTTCGAACCGGACAGCGAAATCTATCTGATCCCGAAGATCGGCGGCGGCTGAACCGCGCACCAAACCGTTCTCCCCGTCGCTCCCCGCGCGTGGCGCCTTTCGCGCGCGCGAAGGGCGGCGAGCGCACCGCCCGCTTCGGCGGGCGATTTCTCATTTTAGGAAAAATTCACCTCTCTTTGCGACACTGGGCGCCATCGCGGGCATGGGCAGCGCAGAACGCATGGCACCGTTGCGTTAGCGCGCGACAATTTTGGTATGGAGTCTCTTCCAGCGGGTTTGGATCGCTTACCTCTATTCTGCCGTTTGCCTGCGGCCGGGAGTGAGAGGCCGGAGCGGCCGTTATGGTCGATGCAGTTTGGGGGCGTTTGCGCCATCGCAAAATCTGGCGCCGCGGGGTCGCCGACGCCAAGTTCACGCCGTGGTCGCGATTGCTCATGCTGCTGCGCTGGGGCGCGGTGGCGGCAGTACTGGCTGTGGTCGGTTGGGGGATCGCGGTCGAGATCCGCACCTCGTTTCTGCAATCACTGATCTTTTCGCGCTTGGCGCGAAGCATGAGCTTTGCCGCCGGTGAGGGTCCCAGCGCCGCCATCATCTTCCCGAAATACGGGCCCTACGACGAGCGGCTTGGCTACGCCGAACTGCCGCGTTTCACCGCCTCGCTCGAGGCCGATCATTTCGCGATCGCCAAACAGGCGCGGTGGTCGCCGCAGCTTTTGGCCTTTGTCAAGGATGGCGGCTACGCCGTCTATCACGAAAAAGAGCGCGCCGGGCTCGTCCTTTACGACCGTCACGGTCGCCTGCTCTACCGCGCCACCTATCCCGAGCGTAGCTATCCCGACTTTGCCGCGATCCCGCCGATCGTCGTCAACAGCTTGTCGTTCATCGAAGATCGCGACCTGTTTGCCGCCGGCGCGCCCGAGCGCAACCCCGCGATCGATTGGCCGCGTTTTGCTCTCGCCGTGGCGGGACGCATCGCCGGCGTCATCAACCATCGCTGGCGTGCCGGCGGCGGCAGCACGCTTGCCACCCAGCTCGAAAAATTCCGCCATTCGCCCGAGGGCCGCACACCCGATCCGGCCGAAAAGCTGCGGCAGATGCTGACCGCCTCGGTCCACGCTTATCTCGACGGGCGCGACACGCTGCGCGAACGGCAGAACATCATGATCTCCTATCTGAACGCCGAGCCGCTGGGATCGCGCCCCGGCTATGGCGAGGTGATCGGCGTCCCGGAGGCGCTGTGGCGCTGGTTCGGCACCGATCTTGCCTATGCCGACTGGGTGTTGACGGCACCGGCGACGACCCCGGCCGAGCTTGCGCGTAAAGGCGAGATCTATCGCCAGGTGCTCAGCCTGCTGCTCGCCGGCCGGCGGCCGAGCTATTACCTGGTTGCCGACCACCAGGCGCTGGCGCGGCTGACCGACCGCTATTTGCATCTTCTCGCCGAGGCCGGTGTGATCGATCCGGGGCTGCGCGACGCGGCCCTTCATGCGCGCCTCGAATTTCGCGACAACCTGCCGCCATCCACCGCGCAGATCGATGTCGACAGCAAGACGACCGTGCAATTGCGTGATCGGCTGGCAACGCTGTTGCACCTTCCCGATTTGTACCGGCTCGACCGGCTCGACCTGTCGGCATGGGCGAGTATCGATACCACGACCCAGCGACGGGTCATGGACGTGCTAAGCCGGCTCGGCGACCCGGCCTATGACCATTCGCTCGATCTCTACGGCAAGCAGCTGCTCGGCAGCGCCAGCCCGGCCCGCATCGCCTGGAGCGTGGTCGTGTACGAGCGCGGCGCCAATTGCAATTACGTACGGGTGCGCGCGGACAGCCTGAACGAGCCGTTCGACATCAATTCCGGCGCAAAACTGCAGCTTGGGTCGACGGCCAAGCTGCGCACCCTGATCACCTATCTCGACATCGTCGATGCGCTGCATACCCGGTTCGCGTCATTGCCGCGCTCGCAACTGTTGGCAATCGCGGCGGCGGCCAAGGACGACCCGATCACGCGCTGGGCCGCGCAATGGATGGCCGACGGCGATGACGGACTGCAGGCGATGCTCGATGCCGCGATGCAGCGCAAATATTCAGCCGCACCGGTTACCTTTTTTACCGGCGGCGGCGAGAATTCCTTCGCCAACTTCGACAAGATCGAAAACCACTGGGTCCCGACGGTTGCCACCGCATTCCAATATTCGGTCAACGCCGCATTCATCCGCTTGATGCATGACATCCGCAACTATTATATCGCGCGACTCGGCATCAACGAGAATGCGTTGTTGTCCAATCCCAATGATCCGTCGCGGCAAGCCTATCTCGATCGCTTTGTCGCGCAGGAGGGGCGCACCTATTTGTACCGCTTCTGGAAGGATTACCACGGCCTGAGCCCCGACGAAGCCCTCGACAAGCTCGCCAGCCATACCCGTCCGCTGGCCAGCCATCTGGCCGACATCTTTCTGGCCATTCACCGGCATGCCGATCGCGCGGCGATGATCGCGTTCCTGCAGCGGCACATGCCGCGTGAAAGTTTTGCCGAGCTCGACGACAACCGTCTGTGGGAGCTTTATCGGGAATTCTCGGCCGATAAATTCTCGCTCAACGACGAAGGCTATATCGCCGGCGTCCATCCCCTTGAAATCTGGCTCGTCGGTTATTTGCGACATCATCCCGCCGCCACCTGGCACGATGTTGTCGAGGCGAGCCCGGCGGCGATCCGTGCCGCCTATGTCTGGCTCTACCGGCCGAATAAGACGTTCCAGCAGAATGTCCGGATCAAGACCATTCTCGAACAGCTGGCGTTCGAACAGATCTGGCAGGATTGGCGGCGTCAGGGCTACCCGTTCGGACACCTCGTGCCATCGCTCGGCACCGCGATCGGCGCCTCGGGAGACCGTCCTGACGCGCTGGCCGAGCTGATGGGCATCATCACCAATGACGGTTTGCGGCTCAGGACCGTCGATCTCGAACGGCTCGACTTCGCCGACGGCACCCCCTATCAGACCGACATGGTCGCCGCACCGCGGCCGGAACGGGTCCTGGCCCCGGAAATCGCGCGGACGGTGCAGCGGGCACTGGCCTCGGTGGTGGCCGGCGGCACCGGAAAGGCGGTCGACGGCGTCTACCATACCGCCGATGGCCGCCTGCTGCCGGTCGGCGGCAAGACCGGCACGGGCGACAACCGCTATCACATTTATGGCCGCGGCGGATATCTGAAGGGCGAGCGGGTTGTCGACCGTACCGCCACCTTTGTGTTCTATCTCGGCAACCGTTTCTACGGCACGATCACCGCTTATGTTCCCGGCGCCGCGGCCGCCCAATACCAGTTTTCCAGCGCGCTTGCGGTTCATCTGCTGAAGGCGCTCGAGCCGGAGCTCGAGCCGCTGATCAACAGCCCGCTCACCGGCCCCGCTCCGGCGGCGACAGCATTGCCGGCACCGACCGCCAGAGACGGTTTGAGCGGCCCCGCCATCGCCCCCGACTGACAAACCGACAACCGCCCAATCCCTTGCAGCGCGCCCGCGGCGTGTGTGACGGCGGCTCGATCAGGGTGAGCGCGGGCTGTTGCTGGTCAACAGATCGGCCTTGCGGGTCAGCGCCGCGATCAGCCCGTTGACGCCGTCATGCGCCAGGATCGAGTGAAACTCCGATCGCTGGGTTGCCACTTGGCTGATTGTGCCGTCGAGATAGACATCGGCGATCTGCCAGACCCCCTGATGCTGGCGCATCAGGTAATTGATGGTGACCGGCTGCTCCCCCGGCTTGACGATTCGCGTCTCGACGATGACGCCGTCGGCGTAAGGCTGGCCGCCGGTGACCTGAAGCTGCTGCCCCGAATAGCTGTTGAAGCGATCGGCATAGGTCGCCGAAACATAACGCGCAAACGCGGCGGTGATCTGGTCGCGCTGCGCTGCGGTGAGACCGTCCCAGGCCGGCCCGACCGCGAGCCGCGCCATTGACGGCACATCGAACAGGTTGTTGACGACCGGCGCCAGGGCCTGATAGCGCCCGCTTTCGCCGAGCGAACGCCCGTTCTTCATGGTGCTGAGCAAAACCGCGTAAAAGCCGCGCACCCGGTCCTGCGGATCGGCCTGCGGCAAGGCCGCGACGGCCGTGGCGACGAGGATGCCAGCCATCGCCAGGACCAACGGAGCGGCCCGACGGGCCACATTCCGAAACGCCCCGGCAACCATCATTTTTTCGTCTCCACGGTACCACGCCTCCAAGCCTTCTAGCAGAAGGCGCCGGCCGATGCAGCCGCTTCCTGGCGCATCAGGCGGGCCACAGGGCCGCGCCGCCCTCGCCCGCCGTCGGCCTGCGTCTGGCGGTGTCGGAGCTCGGCTGCGGCTCTTATTATAGGGAGCAGTGGTCGCAAGCCGTGCGCGGTTGGTCCATTTCCCGCGCGTTCAATATTGCGTTGCAATATGACCGCGCCAAATCGGGCAAAAGGAGGGTTCGGGGCCGGTATGTCAAACCTGCGCATCGAGGATTACGCATTGATTGGCGATTGTGGCACGGCCGCCTTGGTCGGGCGCGACGGCTCGATCGATTGGCTGTGTCTGCCGCGATTCGATTCGCCGGCTTGCTTTGCCGCATTGCTCGGCCGGCCCGAACATGGCCGCTGGCTGATCGCACCGGTGGCCCCGCCGGTGCGGGTCACGCGACGCTATATCAACGCCTCGCTGGTGCTGGCCACGACCTTCGAAACCGCCGAGGGGGCGGTTGAACTCGTCGATTTCTTTCGCCCGCGGCACGGCGCGCCGCATCTGGTGCGGCTGGTGCGCGGGCTGCGCGGCCGGGTCAGCATGCGCGTCGAGCTGATTTTGCGCTTCGACTACGGCTATCGCGTGCCCTGGGTCGAGCGTCTGGCGGAAGGCGGCATTTCGGCGATCGCCGGGCCGGAGCGGGTTGTCGTGCGCACCCCGGTGGCACTGGCCGGCGAGGATTTGACGACGGTCGGCACGTTCGACGTGGCGGCGGGCGAGACGGTGCCGTTCACGCTCGGCTACGGCGCCTCGCACCAGCCGCCGCCGCGACCGATCGACGCCGAACATGCGCTCGACATGGCTCTCGCCTTCTGGCGTCAATGGAGCCGCCAATGCATGCCGGCCGGGCCGTGGAGCGACACCGTCAAAAGCTCGCTGGTCGTGCTCAAAGGTCTGACCTACGCCCCGACCGGGGGCATTGTCGCGGCGCCGACCACCTCGCTGCCCGAACAGCTTGGCGGCCCACGCAATTGGGATTACCGCTATTGCTGGTTGCGCGACGCGACGCTGACCTTGCTGGCGCTGATGCATGCCGGCTATTCCGGCGAGGCGCGGGCCTGGCGAGATTGGCTGTTTCGCGCCGTTGCCGGCAGCCCCGACCAGATCCAGATCATGTATGCGATCGCCGGCGAACGCCATTTGGCCGAGTGGGAGATACCGTGGCTGCCGGGTTACGAGGATTCGCGCCCGGTACGGGTCGGCAATGCCGCATCAGACCAGACCCAGCTCGACATTTACGGCGAACTTCTCGACGCCTTCTATCACGCGCTGTTGAACGGGCTGCCGCCGACCGCCCGGGGAGAGCCGATCTTGCGCGCCGTTCTCGACCATTTGGCGCAAGTGTGGAACGAGCCGGACGAAGGCATCTGGGAGGTGCGCGGGCCGCCGCAGCATTTCACCCATTCCAAGGTCATGGCCTGGGTTGCGTTTGACCGCGCGATCAAGATCGCCGAGCTCATCGGCCGGCCGCAGGAAACCGGGTCGTGGCGGGTGATTCGCGACCGGATCCACGCCGATGTCTGCGCCAACGCCTATGATCCCGAGCTCGGCTCCTTTGTTCAGGCTTACGGCTCCAGAGCGATCGACGCCGCCTTGTTGCAGATGGCGCTGGTCGGTTTCCTGCCGGTCAGCGATCCGCGCATCGTCGGCACGATCCGCGCGATCGAGCGCCACCTGGTCGTCGACGGGCTGGTGTTGCGCTACGACACCGGCCGCGGCGTCGACGGTCTGCCGCCCGGCGAGGGGGCGTTTCTCGCCTGCAGCTTCTGGCTTGCCGACAATTACGTGTTGCAGGGCCGGATCGCCGAGGCGCGCGAGCTGTTCGAGCATCTGCTGTCGCTGCGCAATGATGTCGGGCTGCTGGCCGAAGAATACGATCCTCGCGGCAAGCGCCAGCTCGGCAATTTCCCCCAGGCCTTTTCGCATGTGGCGCTGGTCAACACCGCCTTTAACCTGACCCGCAGCGAGGGCCCGGCCGGGCAGCGGGCCCGCAGCGGGCGCCGGTATCGCTCCGCGCCGCAGCCCGTCTGACGCATGGCTGCCTGCCGCGCCGGTCGGTTTACGAGCGCCGCCGCCGAGGGTTAGGCTCGCCGCTCTACCGGCTGGCCGCGTGAGGAACGACGCTGATGCTCCGCACCCGAGACGAATTCCGCGAAGATAAGGCCTTTGCGCCGTTGACCGAGGCGATCCTCGAACGCGACCAGGCACGCACCACCGATCTGTTCTACCGCATGATCGCGCGCGACGGGCGTTCGATCGGCGAGGCGTTGAGCGTCGTTGCCGCCGCCGAGGCGCCGTTTGTCAACGTGCCCTGCCACATCAATATCAAGGACGGCAACATTGCGCTGACCAACAACGACCACACATTGCTCGGTCTGCGCGCTTCGACCTATCTGATGCCGTATTTGCCGGAGCGATACCGGCTGCTGCCGCTGCTGCAGAGCGTCTGGTATATCGGCGCCGGCCTCGATATTTGGAACCAGCTGCTGTTCAAATATCCCGGCCGCTACGCAACGATGAAGGGTGTGCAGGTGCCGCCGCCGGATTACGGGCCGGTCGTGTGGCTCGAAGACGCCCAGCCGATCAGGGAAGCCGGCACGCTCGAAGAGCGCCTGCACGCCTATATGATCGCCACAATGACCGGCGATTCAAAGCGCTGCCACGGGCTGTTTCTGGGCCTGGCCGAAGAGCCGGCGGCGCGCCCGGCATTGCAGGAAACAATCGAATTCCTGGGCCTGATCGACATTCAGGAGACGGTGATCGGGCGCAAGGCGCGCAACACCGGCCACAAGGCGATCCGTGCCCGCGCCGTGACCGACCTTGCCAATTATATCGGGTGGGAGCAGTCGCACGGCGTCTTTTACATGGGCGTCCCGGACATGGCGGTCGGGCCGCTTTATTATTCGCTGTACGACGCTGCCTCGGTATTGATCACCGCCGAGTTCGAGGATGCCGGCAAGGGTCTCGAAGCGCGCAACAAGACGCCGCTGTCGCCGGCCCAGGTCGAGGACATGATCCAGCAATTGATGCTCGCCGATAGCGAGACGGTGTGGGGGCTGATCACCGCCCACCTGAAAAACGGCATATCGATCCACAGCCTCGGCGATACGATCCAGCTCGGCGCCGCCGAATTGATCTTGCGCACGACCGTTGCGCGCCAATTCACCAACGGCCAACATCCGTTCGACTACTGCAACGTCGCCAACAACTGGCTGCGCCATGCCAAAAGTCCATACAAGGCGCGCATTCTTTATTTGATGGCCAACTTCGTCAACGACGTGGCGCATGAGAACAAGCTCGTCACATCGGTCATCGAGGACGAGATCGGCGGCTATAACGGCAACGGCCGCACCCCGCAGGCGCTGCTTGCCGAGCTGGATGAGGCCATCATGTCGCTCGACTATGCCAAGTCGACCGCGGTGGCCAACGCCTATCTGAAATCGGGCGCCGACCGTCGGCCTTATCTCGAGACCGTGTCGCTGTGCGCCAGCCGCTTCCAGGACGACCCGCACAACCAGAAGATCACCGTCTCGACCTTCGAGGAATACGAGCTCAACTCGACCCATCTGAAGGACCGGATGCTGCTCGCGACACCGCGGCTGCTTGCCGGCTGGGTCAAAATGCCCGGCGAGCGCGATTGTTTCGCACGCTTCGAAAGGGAGTGGATTTCCCACTAGCGGCGTGGCACGGATCTGTGGCGTTGCTCGTCGCCGACGCCGGCGGCCGCTCAGCCGGGTGAAACCGACGCCGGCGAGCGGTCGGCTGGCGGATCGGTTTTGTGTGTTCGCAACCGGACACCCGCCCGGGTGACAGGCGCCGGCTTTGCGCCCCCGGGGCCGCTTGCTTCCATGCAGCACCAATAAAGACTAAATCGACAATGGTCCGCCCGGTTCGCCGGTCGGGGCCGTTACGCCCAAGCTCCGGCGAAGAGAGATGGGCCCGCGGGGAGCTTGGCCGAGGCGCTGGAGACTGCCGTGAATTTCCGCAAGAAATTTCGCATCGATCCCGGCGGCAAGCTCAGCCTCGCCAGGATCGATCCCGACTATAAGGGACATCACGAGACGGCCGAGGCGGCCGAAGAAGAGATCGCGCATTACCGGCGAAAGCTCACCCTCTTGCAAGCGCTGCTCTATGCCGAAAAGAAGCAATCGGTGCTGATCGTGCTGCAGGCAGTCGATGCCGGCGGCAAGGACGGGACGGTCAACCACGTGTTCAGCGCGCTCAACCCTCAGGGCGCGCGGGTTGTCGCGTTCAAGCAGCCGACATCGGCGGAATTGGCGCACGATTTCCTGTGGCGGGTGCATCCGCACGTCCCGGCCAAGGGCGAGATCACGATCTTCAACCGTTCCCACTACGAGGACATCCTTGTCGCGCGCGTTCACAAGCTGGTCGACAAGGCGACGTGGATGGCGCGCTACGAACACATTCGCGCCTTTGAGAAATTGCTGGCGGAGAGCGGGACAACGATCCTCAAATTTTTCCTGCACATCAGCAAGGACGAGCAGCTGGCCCGCTTTGCCGAGCGTCTCGACGATCCCTGTCGCAACTGGAAAATCAGTGAATCCGACTACACCGAACGCGAGTATTGGGACAGTTACATGGCCGCCTTCGAAGCGGCGATCGAGCGCACGAGCACCAAGCATGCCCCGTGGTACGTGGTGCCGGCCAATCACAAATGGTTTCGTAATCTGGCCGTTTCGCAGATTGTCGCCGACACGATGGAAGATCTGCGTATGACCTATCCGAAACCGAGCGTCGATCTCGCCAGCATCCGGCGCCAATATCATGCGGCCGTCACCGAACAAGACAAGGCCAAGCATGAATCGGGTTAGAGGTGGACCGCGCCCGCGGACCCCGAACCCTGACAAAACTCCAGAAACGCGACGCCCCGGTCGGCCCCCCTAGGGAGGCTGCGGATGATCGAAGTCAGGAAATTGAGTGGCGTCCCCGGCAGGACTCGAACCTGCGACCCACAGTTTAGGAAACTGTTGCTCTATCCGCCTGAGCTACGGGGACTTCGGTAAACAACTGCGCCGACCAGCCGATCTTCGGAGGCCCGAAGGCGGCCGGCGCGGCGCCCTTCGACCCGAACCGGAACCGCTCTCCCGCTCCGCCTCCGGTTGTGATCCTACCAGCCCCGAACCGCCTTGGCGAGCCGGCGAAAATCTGGCGGTGCGGGCGGCAGATCGATAGCGGCATCGGCCGCATGCCAAAAACGAATTCAGGGATGCCGTACCAGGAGGCGAGCCCTGTCGCCGGTCGGTTCGGGTAGCTCGACTGTCGTCGTGCCAGCGCAGCCGCGCCGCCGATCGGGTGCCCAATCAACCGGCTCCCGATGGCAGCCTTCGCGGCTTTGTCGGCGCTCGCCGCATATACGCCCGCGGCCCGCTCTGGCGCCTTCGCCGCGACCCATGCCACCCTCGCCATTTGATGATCGCGGTCGATTGCACGCGCTCTATGATGATGGCGGCGCTGAGGGTGTCATCGCTGTCAATCAAGCCCGGAGCGGCCATGCGTTTTGCCATCAGAGCGTTTGCTTGTCTGGTTGGTTTGGCGGCCGTTGCGGCCGCAACCGGGTGCGCCCCGACGACCCCACAGGCACAAGCCTGCCCGCCGGGAACACCGCCCGGAACGCCTTGGGTCCCGGCCGATTACGCGAACGGCAAATGGGTTCCCGGCCACTGTCTGGGTCAGCCCGCGCAATAGCGCGGGTCGGCGACGACACGCCCTCCGGGTACCGCGCCCGAGCCGTCCGCCCCCCGACACTCGTAAGCTCGCTGATCATGTCGTGGCTTGCGGCTCTGCAACCCAGCAATGAGCAAACGTTTGGTTGCGGCCGCGTTGGCGCTGGCATTAGTCTTCATCGGGCGGCAAGCGAGAGGGGCAGCCATGGAGTGGGCCGAGCGTCACGTCGAGATCGCCGGAGGCAAGCTGTTTGTCGCGCGCGCCGGCAGCGGCCGCCCGGTGCTGGTGTTGCATCACGATATCGGCAGTCCCGAGCGGCTCGATTTCTACGACGCCCTGGCGGCGCGGTTCGACGTGATTGTGCCGCACCATCCCGGCTACGGCAAATCCGAACGGCCGCAGTGGTTGCGCAGCGTCCGCGACGTCGCGGTGATCTATCAGTGGCTGCTGTCCGATCTGGGGATCGAGCGGGCCTCGCTGGTCGGGCTCGGCTTTGGCGGCTGGATTGCGGCCGAGATGGCGACAATGGCGCCGGACCGCTTGCACCGCCTGGCGCTGGTTGGCGCGATGGGGGTCAAGCCGCCCGAGGGTGACATTCTCGAC
Source organism: Alphaproteobacteria bacterium (assembly GCA_021324875.1). Taxonomy (GTDB): domain Bacteria; phylum Pseudomonadota; class Alphaproteobacteria; order ATCC43930; family CGMCC-115725; genus AP-15. Next base: position 647 of record JAJPIH010000108.1, on the reverse strand, counting down.
CAGGCGATCCTAAGCTATATCGACTATGCCCGCGACGGCTTCCACGACCAGGCGGCGTTTGCCCGCGTCTTTGGCGATGTCACGACCGACCAGCTGGTGGAGTGGGACATCTGCCGCGAGATGTGCTTTCGCATCGCCTGGAAGCCCTACATGTACAGCCAGACCCTGCCGCATCTGTTGGGCGGGGTGAAGGTGCCGGCGCTGGTGGCGTGGGGCGACGACGATAAGATCGTGCCGCGCAGTGCCGGCGAACTCTATGCGGCGGCGCTGCCCAATGCGCGCTTCGAGGTGGTGCGCGCCTGCGGCCATTTCGCCGAGATGGAGCAACCCGAGACGCTCGCCCGGCTGATCGGGAATTTTATCGCCGAAAACTGACAACCCGCCTTCCGCCGCCGCCCCTCGGGCCGCCCCGTGAACAGGAGGTCATTATGCATGTGATGTATTTCACCGAGCAGCCGATGTCCGCCTATCCGGCCGACAAGGGTCTCGAATTCGGCGCGACCGCGCTGCTGTTCTCCAACAAATACTATGATCCGGTCGCCGGCAGCCGCCTCTACAACGAATATCTCGAACAATACATCTACGCCGAAGAAATGGGTGTCGAAGGCTTCATGCTGAACGAGCACCACAACGCGCCGTTCTGCATG
>JAJPIH010000209.1 GCA_021324875.1 Alphaproteobacteria bacterium | reverse complement strand
CGTCAACCTGATGAGCTACGTCTTTTGCGCCAAGGCGGCGGTGCCGCTGATGCGCCGCAACCGGGGCGGCGCCATCGTCAACGTCGCCTCGGTGCGTTCGGTCGTCGCCGGCGGCGGCAATCTGCAATACGACACCAGCAAGGCCGCGGTCGCGGGCCTGACGCGCGCACTCGCCGCCGACCACTCGCCGGAAGGGATTCGGGTGAACGCGGTCGGCCCCGGCCCGATCTTCACCCCGTTCCATCAGCGCCGCATCGCCGCTTCCGGCGAGAGCGTCGAGCAGTACAACGCCAGGGCCGCGCAAGTCACGATGCTGCAGCGCCCGGGCCGGGCTGAAGAGGTCGCCGCCGCGATCCTGTTTTTGGCCTCCGACGACGCCTCCTACGTCACCGGCGCGCTCTTGTTTGTCGATGGCGGCATGACCGCGCTGTAAGGAATATTCAGCGGTGTGGGATGGGTTTCGTTTCGGCTCAACCCATCCTACGCCTGCTCGATTTGATGTTTCGACACTCGATGACAACGAAAAGAGCCGGCGGATGGTCTCTCTACCGGCTCTTCTGGTTTTTGAGCTATGTATTGAACTAAGCGTTCACGGGTTCCAGCTCCAATGTAGTTTCATTCGGCTGAAGCCCCCAATCCTCGTCGAGCCCGTGTGCTTTCGGGTTTCTGATTTGTGCGTAACCCGGATTTTTCCGGTCTGATAGCGCCTTGAACACGTTGTAGGACACCTCTTTGGGGCCGCCGAGGGCAAACCGAGTACGGGTCCTGCCGGTCGCCTCATCGGTCTTCGTCGTGATCTTGCCAGCAATGCCGTTCCAATGGTGCCCCTTTGTCCAGTTCACCTCGGCGAGAGAATCCATGATGCCGCGAAGCTTAGCAGCTCGGAGCGTTTGATCCGAGACCTTGAGAAGATCGTGTCCCAACGCCCCGATAGCCGGGAACACCGCGGGTGAATTCGCCAGCATTTTTGGATTCTGGATCGCTTCGCCAATTGTAGCAGCTACCGAGGTAAAAAATTCATTTGCCACCTGCGCAATCTCTTCTAAGGCTTCAGGGTCGATACCGGGAACTGGCTTCATACCGAAAGAAATCCCTGAGATCCCCTTGACAAGTGTTACGCAAGCTCCGCGAAACGTTGTCAGAGTAAAGTATCCTTCCCCAGGTTTTACTTGACGTTTCATCTTGTTAATTTGACCTGAGTAAAAAGGAATTTCCCTTTCAAGTCGATCAGCTATCTGGTTTATTGGATCGCGGGCATCCATAGACAAAGACAACGCAGCGTTCGGCCTCGAGCCATAGACGTTAACGTCGTGCCATACTTGTCTTGCCCAATCCAATGACCTGTCGAAGCTAATGTCGACGGGAATAAGTGTGTGTTGAATCCCCTCACCCGACTCGGCGAGCAGGGCGAACCAAGCAGCGAGTTGGGTCTCGCCATCATAGGCGACCAACTCGTCGCCCAGCGAGATATAAGCCATCGCGCGCCCGTCTGGCTCCTGGTTCACGATGACTTTCCCAGGGCAGTAAAGCTTGATAGCAGGAGCTAGGCCATCGATCTCGCTTCGCTGAAGCTTTTGGAGGTACTCCGCGAATTTGGGTACATTCCTGATTTTGATACCCTGGAACTCCCGCTGCACTATTCGGCGCATCGAATAAGCCTGCTGAAGCCGGTGATCGTTCATCCGTTCCCTAGGTCTCTCCGTTTTCCGAGGATCGCTGGTGAGACGCACGAGCGTGCTCAGCTTCATCCGGGCGAGAACTCGATTGGCGTCGATCACGACGCACGGCACAGCGGTGGCATCAGATGGCGCGACGAATGGCACCGTATTTCCCGAAGTTGCCGATCTGGTCTCTAACGGCGTGTCCAACTCTAAGCTCCATCATAAGGTGGGACGCCAGACCGGTTTGTGCTATCATCCAACTTGCAGAAGGTTCGGGCGTTAGCTTGAGCCGGCCGGGGCCGTCGGGCGGACTTGCCCGACGGCCCCTTATTTATACGCGGCCCGCGATGCTGTCAACCCTAGGGTTGGAATCTATGTATCTCGAGAAATGTATTCTGCGGCCTAGGGTTTCTCGAGGTGACGTCTAAACCGCTGTGGGATGGGTTTCGCTTCGGCTCAGCCCATCCTACGCCTGCTCGACGCCGATCGTCGACGCGACCCTCGTCGGGACAACTCGTAGGCTGCGCCGCTTCGCCAATGTGTGATAATGGCGCGCCGATGCGCCCGTCACCGTCGGGTCGGTCGAACGGGCGCCAAGATACTGCCGGAGGCATCGAGCCAGATGAACGCCCTCAAAGACGCCATCAAGTCAGGTAGAACCGTCGTCGGGACGACCGCGACACCGAACGTCGACGTGGCGATCCTGGCCGAGGCCGGATACGACTTCGTGCTGCTCGATACCCAGCACTCCGCCTGGGAGATCAAGCAGCTGCAACCGTCGATCCAGACGATGCGCGGAAAGCCGGCGGCACCGTTGGTGCGCGTCGCCGCGAACCAGGCCTATCAGATCTGCTTCGCGCTTGACGCCGGGGCGCGGGGCATCGTCGTGCCGATGGTCAACACCCGCGCGGAGGCGGAGGCCGCCGTGCGCGCCTGCCGCTATTTTCCGCTCGGCAACCGCAGCAACGCCGGGGTGCGCGGCGAGTGGGGCGAGTTCGAGAATTACCGCGATTACCTCGACGCCGTGAACGACGGGGTTGTAATCGTGCCGATGATCGAGACGAACCAGGCGCTGGAGAACCTCGACGCCATCGCCTCGGTCCCGGGCGTTGACGTCCTGCTGGTCGGCCCGTCGGATCTTTCGATCGAGCTGGGTGTGCCACTCGACTACCGGTGCGACCTCTATCAGCGGGCGCTCGATAAGATCGCGGCGAGCGCCGCGAAGCACGGCATCGCCGCCGGAATGTATTTCATCCCGCCCGGGATGGACCCGAACTTTTACGTCGAGAAGGGGTTCAAGTTCTTCACCATGCCGTGGGGCCCCTGGGCTGCGGCCGGGATCCGGAACGGCCTGTCCGGGATCAAGCGCTGACGACGATCGATGCGGGCGGTCCGGCATCAATTGTAGGGCGCAATCACTTGATTGCGCCGCCAGTCAATTGTAGGGCGCAATCACTTGATTGCGCCGCCAGTCAATTGTAGGGCGCAATCACTTGATTGCGCCG
>JAJPIH010000093.1 GCA_021324875.1 Alphaproteobacteria bacterium | reverse complement strand
CATCAAGATCGAGGCGCCCGAGGGCGACATGATGCGCACCCGCCCGCCGCTGCGCGCCGGGGCCAGTACCAGTTTCGGCCAACTCAATGCCGGCAAGAAAAGCGTCGTCCTCGATCTCAAATCGCCGCGCGGCGCCGAAGCGGCCCGCCGGCTGGTCAAAACCGCCGACGTGGTTGTCGAGAATTTCCGGCCGGGCGTCATGCGCCGTTTCGGTCTCGACTATCCGGCGATGCAGGAGATCAAACCCGACATCGTCTATTGTGCGATCTCGGGTTACGGCCAGACCGGGCCGTCGGCGGAATTGCCGGCCTATGCCCCGGTCATCCACGCTGCGTCGGGCTATGACCTGGCCCAGATCGCGCACCAGATGGAGGACCGCCGCCCCGATTTTTGCGGCATCTTTATCGCCGACGTGCTGACCGGCACCTATGCTTTCGGTGCGATCATGGCCGCCCTTTATCAGCGGCAACTGACCGGCGCGGGACAGATGATCGACGTGTCGATGCTGGAAAGCATGCTGAGCCTGACCTTGAGCGAAATTCAGGCGGCGCAATTCGCGGTGGCGCCGCCGAGCCGCCCGATCTTTGGTCCGATCGCAACCAAAGACGGCTATATCATGCCGGCCATTGCCAGCGAGCGGACATTTCAGAACCTCGCGATCGCCAGCGGCCATCCGGGCTGGATCACCGATCCGCGCTTTGCCGAATACGGCGAGCGGCGCAAGCATTGGGGTGAACTTGTCGACGAGCTTGAGGCGTGGTCGACGGCGCTGACCACGGCCGAGTTGCAGGCGATCTTTGATCGCCACGGCGTGCCGTCATCGCCGTACCGAACCGTAAAGCAGGCCATGGCCGACCCGCAGCTTGCCCATCGCCGGGCTTTCGCCACGGTCCGTGACGCCGGCGGGACGTTTCTGGCGCTGAACCCGCCGTTTCGGCTGTCGGCCGCGCGCGCCGCGGTAGAGCCCTTTGCCGCGGCGCTCGGCGAGCACACCGAGGAGGTGTTGGCCGGGATCGGCTATACCCCGGCCGAAATCGCCGCCCTCGGCAAATAGGGCCGGCAGGCGGCCGGGGTCACGCGCCGCCGGCCTCGGCAAAGCCGCGCTGGTCGCGGAAAAAGCGGTTCTCCGGTCGCGGCAGGCCCAGGTTTTCGCGCAATGTCCGGCCCTCATATTCGCGGCGGAAACGGCCGCGGCGCTGGAGCTCGGGCACCACCCGGTCGACAAAATCGTCGAGCCCGCCCGGCACATAGGGAAACATGATGTTGAAGCCGTCGCAGGCGCGCGCCTCGAGCCATTCCTCCATCTCGTCGGCGATCGTGGCCGGGGTCCCGACCAGCGCCAGCCCGCCATAGCTGCCGGCGATGCGGGCCAGTTCGCGCACCGTCAAGTTCTCCCGTCGCGCCCGGGCGATGACCCGCTCGCGCCCGCTCTTGCTGGCGTTGGTTTCGGGTATGTCGGGCAGCGGGGCGTCGAGATCGAATTTCGAGGCATCGCACCCCAAGGCGATCGACAGCGACGCGATGCCGCTGTCCGGGTGCACCAGACTGTCGAGCAATTCGCGTTTTTTGCGCGCCTCGGCGAGGGTGTCGCCGACCACAACCAGCGCCCCGGGCAGGATTTTCATATGGTCGGGGTCGCGGCCCAGTTTCTTCATGCGGGCATGGATGTCGGCATAAAAGGCCTGGGCGTCGGCAAGCCGCCCGCCGCTGGCAAAAATCACCTCGGCGGTCTCGGCCGCCAATTGCCGCCCGGCGTCGGAGGCGCCGGCTTGAACAATGACCGGCCAGCCTTGGATCGGTCGCGCGATGTTGAGCGGGCCGCGCACCGACAGGAATTCGCCGCGGTGATCGAGGGTGTGCAGGCGTGCGGGGTCAAAAAAGACGCCGTTGTCGACGTCGCGGATAAAGGCGTCATCGGCCCAGCTGTCCCACAACCCGGTCACGACATCGAAAAATTCGCGGGCCCGGCGGTAGCGCTCGCCATGTTCCATCTGTTCGGTCATGCCGAAATTGCGCGCGGCGTCAGGGTTCGAGGTGGTCACCAGGTTCCAGCCGGCGCGGCCGCCGCTCAGATGGTCGAGCGAGGCAAAGCGGCGCGCAATCAGATAGGGCGGCTCAAAGGTGGTTGAGGCGGTGGCGATCAAGCCCAGATGCTCGGTCACCATCGCGATCGCCGGCAGCAGGGTCAGCGGATCGAACGACGTGACCGTGGCGCTGCGCTTCAAGGCGGCCATCGGCATGTTCAGCACCGAGAGGTGGTCGGCCATGAACCACGCGTCAAAGCGGCCCTGCTCGAGTTTCCGGGCGAAGCGAAGCAGGTGATCGCGGTTGAAATTGGCGTCGGGCCAGGCGCCGGGGTAGCGCCACCATGCGGTGTGGATGCCGACCGGCCGCATGAACGCGCCCAAATGCAATTGCCGCGCAGCCATCGCCTCGCTCCGTCGGGCCGAAACCGGGCGATGTTACCCGCGCTAATCCGCTTCTCGCGAGCGGATGTTTTATGTTCCGAGTTTTTCGGGATGGAATTTGGCTGTGCCGGCGCTACCGGCGGTCGCCCGGATGCGGCGGCGAGGGTCAGCGCCCAGCCGCGGGTGTCCCCGGTTCAGGTCTGACCAGGCGCGCCAACCCGGAATCGGTCATGTTGCGGGCAAACTCGGCGAGCGAAAAACCGATTGTCGCAGGCGGCGCCGCGCTCGCCTGTTGGCCACCATGTTCACCCGCACATCGGGCGAAAATTGTTGCAAGACGATCGCTTGCGGGTGCCGGCCCGGTCGATGTTGCGGTCGCCTTCGGGGCCGCCGGCATTGGGGCCGCCAACCCCGCCGGGTTTGGCGCGGCGGGCGGCGACTGGGCGCGGTCCATCGCGACGCGCCAATAGGCCATCACACAACCGGGCGCGGGTTCGGCGATCCCGATGATTTGTTTTCCCGCTTGCGCTTGTGCGGCGGAATACGATCTCAGCACCGCGTGCCTGAGCGCGGTTTGCGAAGCCGGATCACAGGCGATCCGGAATTTGATCGCTGCGACAAGCGGTGTGTCGGAGGGCCCGGTGCTGGCATCCCCGGTCGCCAAGGGCAAGGGGAGGATAAACAGGGCTGCGGCAAGGGCCAGGCGAAAAGTGCGGCGCATCATCCGGGAAGCTCCTGAAACCGACTGGGTCAAATCTGGACGCCTCGCGACAAGGGCGGTGTGAGGCAGCTCACGCTGCGCAAAAAATCATCACAATTCCGCCTGTGCGGTGGGGGGCGGAGGCGGCCCTGTCGCGATTGCCGCTCCCGGTTATGGCGGCGAGCGGTTATCCTCGTGCGCGACAGAGGGAAGGAGAATGACCCAAATGGCCGATGCCACCCGGCGCATGCATCTTGGCGTTTTTGTGCTCGGCACCGGCAACCATTCGGCCGGGTGGCGCTTTCCCGGGGCGGCGAAGAGCAATCTCGATCTGGCGGTCGCCCGCGACATCGCGCACATCGCCGAGCGCGGCAAATTCGACCTGTTGTTCATCTCCGACGGGCTGGT
>JAJPIH010000380.1 GCA_021324875.1 Alphaproteobacteria bacterium | reverse complement strand
GAAGTTTATTACTATCTCGACGGCACTCCGACCCACTCCTATATGCGGATGCTCTACAAATATCCGCAGGCGGCGTTTCCGTATGCGCAACTGATTGAAGAAAATCGCCGCCGCGGCCGCGAATTGCCGGAATTCGAGCTACCCGATACGGGGATTTTTGCAGAGGGTCGCTATTTCGATGTCGAGATCGAGTATGCCAAAGCCGATCCCGACGATATCCTGATGCAGATTACCGTCCGCAACCGCGCGCCCGAGCCGGCGCTTATACACATTCTGCCGCAGGTCTGGGTGCGCAACACCTGGTCGTGGGACGCCGACGCGATGCGGCCGCGCCTGCTGGCGCGAGGTCAGGCCATCTCGATCGATCATCCAGCGCTGCCGCCACTGCGCGTTGTTTGTGACGGGGTGCCGGAATTCCTGTTTTGCGACAACGAAACAAACGCCCGCCGGTTATGGGGAATAGAGGCGGGCGGCTATTTCAAGGACGGCATCAACGATTACGTCGTCAACGGCGACCGCCAGGCGGTCAATCCGGCACGGCTCGGCACCAAAGCCGCCCTTCATTACCGAGAGGAGTTGTCGGCCGGCGCGACGACGCGCGTGCGGCTCAGATTAGGGCTCGATACCGCGCCGGACGGGTTCAAGGATTTCGACGCGATCCTCGCCAAGCGCCGCGCCGAGGCGGACGAATACTACGCGGCGCTGCAAGCCGGCCTCGACGATCCGGATCTGCGCCACGTTCAGCGCCAGGCCATCGCTGGCCTGCTGTGGAACAAGCAATTCTACTATTACGACATCCCCGCCTGGCTCGACGGCGATCCGTTGCCGCCGCCCCCGCCCGCGGAACGCAAGCAAGGGCGCAACGCCGACTGGCGGCACCTCAACAACGCCGACATCATCTCGATGCCGGACAAATGGGAATATCCCTGGTATGCCGCTTGGGATCTGGCCTTTCACGCCGTCGTCCTGGCCGGCATCGATCCGCGATATGCCAAGCATCAGCTGCTGCTGCTGACGCGCGATTGGTATATGCATCCCAACGGTCAGTTCCCGGCCTATGAATGGGCCTTTGACGACGTCAACCCACCGGTGCACGCTTGGGCGACTTGGCGGGTTTATGAAATTGACCGCCACCACAACGCCGGCCGCGCCGACCGCGCTTTTCTCGAACGCATGTTCCACCGCCTGATGCTGAACTTCACGTGGTGGGTCAATCGCAAAGATGTCGAGGGTCGCAACATCTTCCAAGGCGGTTTTCTCGGCCTCGACAATATCGGGATTTTCGATCGCAGTGCAGCGCTGCCGGCCGGCGGCACAATCAACCAATCCGACGGCACCGCCTGGATGGCGATGTATACGCTCAACTTGATGCGCATCGCCCTTGAACTGGCGCTCGAAGACGCGGTTTACGAAGATATCGCCAGCAAGTTTTTCGAACATTTCCTCTACATCGCCGCAGCGATGACCAATATCGGCGGCGACGGCATTGGATTATGGGACGAAGCCGACGAGTTTTATTACGACGTTTTGCATCTGCCCGGCGGCGCGCGCATCCCACTGCGATTGCGCTCGATGGTCGGACTGATCCCGTTATGCGCCGTCGAAGTCCTCGATGCCTCGGTCTTCGCCCGGCTGCCGGGCTTCACCCGCCGCACCAGGTGGTTTTTGGAGCATCGCCCCCAGCTGGCACGCCTGGTTTCGCGCTGGCACGACCCGAACGCCGGCGATCAGCACCTCCTGTCGCTGCTGCGCGGCCACCGCATGAAGCGCCTGCTGGGGCGCATGCTCGACGAAACCGAATTCCTGTCGGATTACGGGGTGCGGTCACTTTCCAAATTTTATGAGAAGAACCCCTATGTCTTTGAGCATGCCGGCGATCAGATCAGCGTCAGCTATATCCCCGGCGAGAGCCGCTCGGGGCTGTTTGGCGGCAACTCCAATTGGCGCGGCCCGATCTGGTTCCCAGTCAACTACTTACTGATCGAATCGCTGCAACGCTTCCACTGTTATTACGGCGACGAGTTCAAGGTCGAGTGTCCGGTCGGTTCGGGCAAATTGTTGCATCTTCGCGAAGTCGCCACTGAACTGGCGCGACGGTTGTGCCGGCTGTTTTTGCCCGATGCGAACGGATTTAGGCCTTGTCTCGGTCGCTCGTCAATCGAGCAGGCCGATCCCGAATTCCGCGACCATTTGCTGTTTTACGAATATTTTGACGGCGACACCGGCCGCGGTCTTGGCGCAGCGCACCAAACCGGATGGACAGCGCTGGTCGCATTGCTGCTGCCGATGATCGCCGGAGGAGCGGGCGCATCTTCGGTACCCGCGCGAGCCGAGACCCTACCCGCCGACTAATTCGGCTGTTGCGCGGCCGCCTGCTCGCGGGCTGTTGATGAGCCGGCCTGCGATATTGCGTTACATTAGTAAGATGACAAAGGCATTATCCGTTGGCGCGGTGGCGCTGCTGCTGTTGGTCTGCCTGCGATCCGGCGCCAAGGCCGACGGCCCGGTGGTCGTCGAGCTCTTTACCTCGGAGGGCTGTTCGTCCTGCCCGCCGGCCGACGCTTTGCTGGCCGAATTGGCGACCCGGCCGGAGGTGCTCGCCCTTTCTTTCCATGTCGACTATTGGGACCGGCTCGGCTGGAAAGATCCCTATTCCAGTCCGCTCGCCACCGCCCGGCAGCAACGCTATGCGGCACTTTTGGGCGCCGGTTCGATATTCACACCGGAGGCGATCGTCGATGGCCGCTGGCCGGCGGTTGGCTCCGACCGCGGCGCGATCACCCGCGCCATCGCCGCCGCCGAGCGAGGTAATTCCAAGCTGCCCATCCGTTTATTGCTTGCGCATGGCAGCGCGCAAATCGCCATCGGGCGGGCCCCGTCCGCCATCGGCGCGGAAATCTGGCTGATCGGCTTTGACCGCCAGCATATGGACGCGGTCGGAGCCGGCGAAAATGCCGGCCATAGCCTATCTCATGTCAATGTCGTCCGCGACATCGTCGAAGTAGGCCGGCTCGACGGCAAATCCGATGCGCTTGCCATGCCGATCGCGGGCTGGCATGTCGACCGTCTCGCGGTGTTGGTCGCCGCCGCCGACGGACACATCCTCGGCGCCGCCGAGGCCGACGCCCAACCGCCCTGAGCCGGCCGCGCGGTGTCGGACGGGTGGCGAATGTGGCTTGCAGGCTACTGCGCAGTCGAACCGCCATCGACGACCAGAGCCGAGCCGGTCATAAAAGCGGCGTCATCAGAGGCGAGGAAAACAATCCCCTTGGCGATGTCTTCGGGCTGGCCGAGCCGGCCGATTGGATGACGAGTGAGCGCCGCCTGCCGGGCGGCGTCGATGTCGTTGGTCGCGAGGTTCCGCGCGCGGCTGACAAACGTTTGTTGACCCATATCGGTATCGATCAGCCCGGGATGGACAGAATTCACCCGGATCCGGTAGCCCTTGCGAGCGAATTCGAGCGCCGCGGATTTGGTGAATAAGGTCACCCCACCCTTGGTCATCGAATAGAGCGGATCGAGCTGCGAGCCGACAAGGCCGGCGACCGAGGCGAGATTGACAATCGCGCTGCCATGGGCGCTATGGCGCGCGCGCTCGCGCAACGCCGGCAACGCATATTTGGTGCCTAAGAAGACGCCGGTCAGGTTGACCGCGGCGAGCTGATGCCACTCTTCGAGGCTCGCCTCTTCGATCCCCTTGCCCAGAAACAACCCGGCATTGTTGACCAGGATATCGAGACCGCCGAACCCTTTGACCGCGCTCGCTACCGCCGCGTTCCAATCGTCTTCGCGGGTCACGTCGAGATGGACATAATGGGCGCCGCATCCCGCCGCCGTTTCACGACCGCGATCGTCGAGCACGTCGCCGATCACGACCGCGGCACCGGCCTCGGCCATCAGCCGCGCGGTCGCCGCCCCAATGCCGCGCGCCGCCCCGGAAATCAGTGCCACCTTGCCGTCCAGTCGGTTCATCGGCTTCCTCCTGCGCTATTCTGCTCTTTGGTCGGACCGGGGTTATGATCATGCGCGCTCGACGCGCGCCGAGAAAGGACCCCGCGAATGCAGATCGAACGGCTTGATCATCTGGTGCTGACCGTCGCCGACATCGAAACGACCTGCGCGTTCTATTCGCGCGTGCTGGGCATGGAGGTGGTGCATTTCGGGGAAGGCCGCACCGCTCTCAGATTCGGCCAGCAGAAGATCAATCTGCACCCGGCCGACCACATCCCCGGGCTCGTCGCCGATAAGCCCACGCCCGGCTCGGCTGATTTGTGCTTTATCACCAAAGTGCCGCTTGCCGAAGTCACGGCGCATCTTGCGCGGTGCGGTGTGCCGATCGTCGCCGGACCTGGACCCCGTGCGGGCGCCATCGGTACGATCCAATCGGTCTATATCCGCGACCCCGATCAGAACCTCGTCGAAATCTCGAATTATTGACCCGCGCGACTTCCCCGCTCGGCCAAGGGCAAAACCGCCGCGCCACTCGTCTTCACGCGCCGGCGGCAAACGGGTTGAGCGCCTTCAGCCGCGCCGACCAGCGATGGCGGCTCAGCTCGCGGCGCACAACGCGGTGATCGAGAACCCAATTGAGCTGCAGCGAGCGGCGCGGCCCGATATACGGGCGATGGCCGTGAAACGAGCGTTCGCTGCGCCGAAAGGCGAGCATTGTGCCGGCGAGCGGCGTCACTTCGCGGACATAGTCGTCAAGATCGTCGCCGCTGCGTAGCAGCCGCAGCCGCCCGTCGCGATGCTCCCAGGCGGGATTCATATAAAGCAAGAGGGTGATGATTTTCGTCGCCGAATCGGTGTGGATGTAGCCGTCCCGCGCGTCGCCCATGCCGCGCACGGTCAGCAAGGTGGGGCGGCCGTCGAGATCAACCCCGAATTTGTCGGCAACCGCGTCGCGCAGTTCGGGGCCGGTCAGTTCGGCCACCAGTGACGCAAAAGCAGGGCCGTATTTGAGGTTGTCAAGCGGATAGCTTCCCGGCCCGCGCACCGCCGGGAACCCGGTCACGATGTCGCACAGCGGAGGGCTCCGAACAAAACCCTCGACGACGACAAAATCGAACGGGTCACGCTCGAGCGGCGTCGCGGCGAAGCGGTCGAGGTCGAGAATGGCCACGCGTTCCTCCGCAATTGCGGACACCCCAATAACCCCGTCGTTACGCGCGGGCAAGAAGCCGTCATGGCGGCGGCGGGTCACCCAGGTCTGCTCAAGCAACGATTGCCCAAGGGCTGGCCTGATACGGGCGTGCGGATTTAATCTTGGCCGGCGTCATTTTTGGCCGGATCCTGCAAATGCGCATCCCGCTTGTGATCGCATGCCTGCTGACCTTGAGTGCATGCATCCAACCGACCTTGAGCAAGATTGACTATCGGACCTATCGCATCGAATCGGGCGGCATTCCGGGCGGCTCAGACGCGCCCAACCGCCGACTTGCCGAGCAAGTCTGCCCGAACGGTTATCGGGTGCTCAATTCGACCCGGGAGCAGAACACCCCCGACCGCGCCCGCGACAATATCGGCGATGTCTATACCACCTGGACGGTGCGCTGCCTTTGACGATGGCGCAGACGCAGCCCCTCAGCGCGGGCGCAAGGTTGGAAACGCGATCACATCGCGGATCGACGGGCTGTCGGTCAGCAGCATCACCAGCCGGTCAATGCCGATCCCCAGCCCGCCGCAAGGCGGCAAACCATATTCGAGCGCCGCGACGTAGTCTTCGTCGAACGGCTGAGCCTCTTCATCGCCGGCGGCCCGGGCCCGCATCTGCGCCTCAAACCGGGCCGCTTGGTCGCGGGGATCGGTCAGCTCGGAAAACGCATTAGCAAGCTCCCAGCCATAAATATAAGTCTCAAAACGTTCGGCCAGCCGCGGATCATTGCGGTCGGCCTTGGCCAGAGGCGAGATGTCTCGCGGAAAGCCTGTGACGTGGACCGGCTGGATCAAACGGTCCTCGACCCTCAGCGCAAAGGCAAGTTCAAGCGCGTGTCCCCATCCCGCCTCGTCGCCGAGCGGCCTGTCGGATGTGTTTGCCGCCAGGGCATTCGCGGCATCGCGCGCCGCCGGCGCATCGAGCTTGAGGAAATCGATCCCGGTCGCCTCCTCGACGAGTTCGGCCATGCTGCGGCGCGGCCAAGGTGGCGAGAGATCGAGCGCCGCCCCGCCATATTCGATCCGTAAGCTGCCCCGTACCGCCTGTGCCGCGGCGGTAATCAATTCCTCGGCCAGACGCATCATCGCGCGGTAATCGACATAGGCCTCATAGAGTTCGAGCGAGGTGAATTCCGGGTTGTGTCGCGGCGACAAACCCTCGTTGCGGAAACAACGGTTGATCTCAAAAACCTTGTCGGCGAGCCCGCCGACCAGCAGCCGCTTGAGATGCAGTTCCGGTGCGATGCGCAGATAAAGATCGATATCGAGGGCGTTGTGATGGGTGATAAAGGGTTTGGCCGAGGCGCCGCCCGGAATGGCATGCAGCATCGGCGTCTCGACTTCGAGAAAACAGCGTGGCAGGAGCTGGCTTCTCAGCGCCGCGACGACCAGGCTGCGGCGGCGCAATGTCGCGCGGCTCTCGGGGTTCATGATCAAGTCGAGATAGCGCTGGCGGTAGCGCAGTTCGACATCGGCCAGCCCGTGATACTTCTCGGGCAGCGGGCGCAACGTCTTGGCGAGAACCGCGAGACGCGCCGCGTTTACCGTCAACTCGCCGCGTGGGGTCCGTCGCACGACACCCTCGACGCCGATCAAATCCCCGATGTCGAGAAGCTTGAGAATCGCCAAACCCTGCGGGTCGAGCCCGTCGCGATGGCAGAAGATCTGGATCTTCCCGGAGGCGTCGTGGAGATCCAGAAACAGGCCGCTGTTGCGGATGGCGCGAATGCGCCCGGCGACCCGAACCCGCTCGCCGGTCTCTGCACCCGCCGGCAGTGCTGCGTGTCGGCGTCCCAAATCGGCGGCTTCATCGCTGCGGGCGAATTCGTAGGGGTAGGGGTCGACCCCCAACGCCTCGAGCGCGCCGAGCTTGTTGAGGCGGATTGATCGCAGCGAGTCGTCGCCGTCGTTCATCTGGTCCTCCGGCACCTAACCAGCCGCAGCCGCCTCAGATACCGGTCGCGGCGCCATGTCGATGATCCGGTCGTGATAGCGGCGAAGCGTGCCATGATGGCCGACGCTGACAATCGTCGGCTGCCACGAAGCTTCGCGCAACAAGCGATAAAGCGACATTTCGGCCGCCTCGTCGAGAGCCGAGGTCGCTTCATCGAGAAACACGATCTCCGGGCGCGCCAGCAATACGCGCGCAAACGCAAGTCGCTGCTGCTCGCCGATCGACAGACGCTGCGCCCAATTGCCCTCCTCGTTGAGGCGATCGACCAGATGCGCCAGCCCGACCGCGCGCAGGGCGTCGGCAATGGCCTCGCTCGGCAACTCGGCGGCGGCGCGCGGATAGGCGATCGCATCGGCCAAGGTGCCGAGCGGCAGATAGGGCCGCTGCGGCAGAAACAGCGCGTTGCCGTCACCCACACGGATGCGGCCGCGCCCAAACGGCCACAGCCCGGCGACCGCGCGCAGCAACGTGCTCTTGCCGGCGCCGGAGGGGCCGGTCACCAGCACCGCATCGCCGGAATTGGCCCGCAACGCGACCTGATCACGCAGTAGCCGTCCATCGGGCAAATCGAGCTGCAGGGTCTCGACCTCGAGACCGTCACCGCCGTGCTCGATCGCGATCGACTGCGGAGCCTGGCACTGGGCGACGATCTCTTCCATGCGCCCGCTAAACCCGGATAGCCGCTGCACAACCGCCTGATATTGCGCGATCTCGGTATAGGAATTGACGATAAACGACAGCGAATCTTGGACCTGGCCAAATGCCGAAGCGATCTGCATCAGCCCGCCGAGATGGATCACATGGCCGAAATAGCGCGGTGCGGCGACGATGAATGGAAACACGATCGCGAGTTGGCTGTAGCCGGTGGTGAACCAGGTAAGCTTTTTGCGCCGGCGGATGATGCCCCACCAATTGTCGACGATGCGCTCGAACCGTGTCCGGAATGTCTCGAACTCGCGCGGCTCGCCGCCATAAAAGGCGACATTCTCGGCATTCTCGCGCAGGCGCACGAGACTGAAGCGAAAATCCGCTTCGAAACGCTGCTGGTCAAAGGTCAGCCGGATCAGCGGGTAGCCGATTTTGCGGGTCAGCAGGGTGCCGCAAATCGCGTAGAACAGGGCGGCAAAGACCATATAACCCGGGATGCTGAAGCTGCGCCCGCCGCCGAGCGGGATCGTCAAAGCCCCCGACAGCATCCACAAAATGCTCAAAAACGACATCAACGTAACAAAGGCGTTCAGAAGCCCGATCGACAATGCAATCGTCATCGTCGCAAAGCTGTCGATATCGTCCGCGATCCGCTGGTCGGGGTTATCGGTAGCCGTCGGGTTTAGCTGGAGACGGTAATAGTTCTGATTGCCCAGCCAATCGTGCAAATACCGGTCTGTAAGCCAGCGGCGCCAGCGGATATGCAGAATTTGGCGCAAATACAGAGCGTAGACGGCATCGATAATCATCGCCAGCGCCAGCGCGCCAAAGATGGCAAATTGATGCCAGAACTCAGCCCACTTATACTCCTGAAGAGCGTTGTAAAAATCGTTGTTCCATCGGTTGAAGCGGACGTTGAGCCACACCGAGAACAAGTTCAGCCCAACAATAGCCGCGAGCAGCGCGATCGCCGACCATTTCTCTTCCGACTTCCAATACGGCCAAGTGAGCCGCCAGGCCTGGCGCAGAAAACCGCGCCCGCTTGCCGCCGCCATCACGATCCTCCGCCCATCGCAGCCTGCTGGTGGTTATTTGCGACTCTTCCATACATAGCGATTAAGATATGCCGATTGTGGCGGTTTCACCGATCGGACCACCTACTCTTGTGCCGCCGCTGGCGGCGCTGCTCGCCCGCGGCGTCAGTCGCGCGCTGGATCAGCTCGGCTACGCCAGCCTGGTCGAGTTCCCGCTCGCCAACGGCCGCCGCATCGATGTCATCGCCCTCGGCCAACGCGGCGACCTGGTCGCGGTCGAGATCAAGAGTTCGGTCGCCGATTTTCGCGCCGACCGGAAATGGACAAGCTACCGCGAATTTGTCGACCGCCTCTATTTCGCCGTTGCGACCGGGTTCCCGACCGCGCTGATCCCCGAGGATTGTGGCTTGATGGTGGCGGACGCATTCGGTGCGGCGGTTTTGCGCGACGGCGCCAAACATTCGGTGGCACACGCTCGGCGGCGAGCAATTTTCTTGCGCTTTGCCCGGATCGCCGCCATGCGGCTGCGGCAGACCCTCGATCCGGCGGTCATCCGCAGCAGCGGCGCGATCTGAAACACCGCCCGAAACTCAGGCCGTGCGGGCCAGGCGCGCGATCGTCGCGCTGGTGCTATAGCCCGGCATCACTTCGGCAAGCATGACCTCGCCGCCGGCGGCTCTGACAAGGTCGGCGCCGACCACGTCCTCGATCCGATAATCTGCTCCCTTGACCAAGAGCGCGGGGCACAACGCTCTGATCAGGTCGAGCGGCGTGTCCTCATCAAAGATCACGATCAAATCCACCGCCGCCAGCGACGCCAGCACCGCGGCACGCGCCATCTCGGTCTGGATCGGGCGGGTCGGACCCTTCAGGCGGGTCGCGGACATGTCGCTGTTGAGCCCCACCACCAAGCGATCACAAGCCGCCTTGGCTTGGCGCAGCAGCGACACATGCCCGGGGTGGAGCAGATCGAAGCACCCATTGGTAAAGCCGACACGGAGGCCTTGCCTACGCCAGCGCTCAGCCTGGTCAAGCGCCTGGGCGCGCGACACGACCTTGGCCGCACCGGACCGGTCGCTGCCGTCGATCCATGCCGCCAGCTCAGTCGGGTAAACGACGGCGGTGCCGACCTTGCCGACCACAATCCCGGCGGCGATATTGGCCAGCCGCGCGCCGTCGGCCGGGCTAATCCCGGCACCGAGCGCCGCCGCCATCACCGCAACCACGGTATCGCCGGCACCCGAGACATCGTAAACCTCGCGCACCTGAGCGCGCTGGGAATGGACCGCGCCGTCCCCTTCGACCAGCATCATGCCGGCTTGACCCAGCGACGCGAGCACGGCACCAAAATCGCACCGCTCGATCAGTGCCCGCGCCGCCTGGACGATCTGATCCTCGGTCACCACCGGCATGCCGGTGGCCTGGGCCAATTCGCGCCGATTGGGTTTCAGCAGGGAGGCGCCGCGGTAGCGGATCGGGTCGCCGCCTTTCGGATCGACGACCACCCGGGCGCCGGCTTCATGCGCGGCCCGGATGATTTCGAGCGCCACCCCTTCGGTCAGCACCCCCTTGGCGTAATCGGACACAACTACGGCCGTGTAACCAGCAACCAATTCGCGCGCCAGCCGCAGCAGGTCGTCCCGAATAAATGGGTTGAGCGGCGCTGCCGTCTCGCGGTCGGTACGCAACAATTGCTGGTTGGCGGCGACATAACGCGCCTTGACCGTGGTTGGCCGCGCCGGTTGCACCAACAGATGCACTTCCACCCCTTCTTGCGCTTCGAGCAAGCGGCCAATCTCGCGGCCGGCGTCAGCATTGCCGACCACCGAAACAAAAGCCGCCTGAACCCCAAGTGCAGTCAGGTTACGCAAAACGTTGCCGGCGCCGCCGAGAGATTTCTGTTCGCGCTCGATATTAAGAACCGGGATCGGTGCCTCGGGCGACACTCGCTCGACTTGCCCATAAACATAATGGTCGAGCATGACATCGCCGATGCACAACACCCGGGCCGAGCGCAACTCGTCGATCAACGGCAGCAAGTCGCCATTTTCGGTCATCTCTCGCATACCACGAGCTCAAGCGTCCATTTTGCGGAACAGCACGCAAAATTCGGCGACCACGATTTTGCCGACTGCCGAATCAACGCCGCCGCCGCAACAACACATAAAGCGCGCCTGCCCCGCCATGCCGCGGCTGTGCGGTCGCGACGGCGAGGACGCGTTGTCTCAGGCTGGTTTCGGTCAGCCAGCGCGGTACCGAAGCCTTCAGCACGCCCGGCCCATCCGGACCGAGGCCGCGCCCGGTCACGATCAACAAGCATCGGCGACCGTCCCGATAGCAGCTTTCGACAAATTCCGTCAGGCGGCGATGCGCCTCGGGCTGGGTCAGGCCGTGAAGATCAAGTTGCGCCTCGACGGCGCGGCGTCCGCGCTTGAGTCTCTCGGCCGTCGCGCGGTCGAGATCGGCAAGACGGGCGAACCCCGGGCCCGCCGATGCGGCGGGGAGCGGCGGCGCGACGGATGGTTTCTCGGGCGGCGCCACCGGCCGCGCCGGGATCGGTCCCGGCCGCGCTCGGTCACGCAACGGGGCAACGTCGCGCACGGCCTCGAGCCACAAAGCCCGCTCGTTGCGCCGGTCGGCGCCACCGCTCGCTGTAACCGTCATCTTTCGTCACTTTGCCGATTTTCGACCAAAAGGATATGGAGGCGGCGCGGTCCATGTGCACCAAGCACGATGCGCTGCTCGATATCGCCGGTACGCGACGGCCCGGTCACAAAGTTCACCGTGCGCGGCAACCCCCCCGCCGCATTTGCCGCCTGCCGCAGTCGAACCCAACCCTCCTCATAGGTCGCGACAATCTGGTCGGCATAAACCAACACGATATGCGTGTCAGGAAGAAAATTCAGCGTTGTCGGGGTGTGGGGCCCGGATCGCAGCATCAATGTTCCGGTTTCGGCGATCGCTGCAAAGCACGGGGTCAAGCTGATCAGGTCGTCGGCTTCGGCGCGCCCTCGCCGGATTTGCAGCAGCGGCCATTCCTGCCACGGTATCCGATCGAGTTCCGGATCAGGCGCCATGACCAGCCTCGCCGGCAAGTTCTGATCGCTCAGGTAGCCGGCTACGGCTCCTGGCACGGCTTGCGGCACGGCGAGACGCGACACCGTCGCATCCGCTTCCTCGGCCATTTTGGCAAACAGAGCAAGCCGCGCCGCCCGGTCGAGTTGTACGGCGCGGGCCGGAACAAGATTTGTCGAACGCGAGGCCATTCGCGAGCGCAGCGCCGCTTCATCCGCAGGCGCCAAGCCGTCGCGCCCCAGCGAACGGCGGATCCCGGCAAGGATCCGAGCGCGCGCCTCGTCCATCACCGGCCCGCCAAGCGGCGTCGCTGCGCCCACAAATGATGAAAGCTGTGGCCCTCGGGCGCCGGCATGTCGCGGACCCCGGTCCAGCCGGCGGCAAAGGGCAAACTACGAAACCGACCGCGCGCCCGGCCGGCCCAACCCAGCACCCGGCTGACAATTTCGGTAAGCCGATGATAGAGCCTCGGGCGCTGGGCCACCCACGCCCAAAGAGACAGGCCGAGCCGCCAGCGGACCGGCTCAAGCCGTTTCGCAAATTCCCGCTCGCGCCAATAGCGCAGCATTTTCGGCAACGGTATCTTGACCGGGCAAACGCTCTCGCACCGCCCACACAAGGTCGAAGCGTTGGGCAGCGCCGCAGCCTCCTCGATGCCGATCAGGCTTGGCGTCAACACCGCCCCGATCGGCCCGGGATAGACCCACCCATAAGCGTGACCACCGACGGCGGCGTAGACCGGGCAGTGGTTCATGCATGCGCCGCATCGGATACAGCGCAGCATGTCGCGCAACTCCCCCGACAGAAAATCGCTGCGGCCATTGTCGAGCAGAATTACGTGATAGGCCTCCGGCCCGTCGAGATCTCCCGCGCGGCGTGGACCGGTTGACACCGTCGTATAAGATGAGAACTCCTGGCCGGTCGCCGAACGCGCCAATAAGCGCAGCAATATCGCCGCATCCTCGAAGGTCGGCACCAGCTTTTCGAGGCTGGCCAGCACGATATGCACCCGGGGCAGGGTCTGGGTCAGATCGCCGTTGCCCTCGTTGGTGACGATGATGCTGGAGCCGGTGTCCGCGACCAGAAAGTTGGCGCCGGTAATGCCGATATCGGCCGCGAGAAACCGCGGGCGCAGCATCGCCCGCGCCTCG
>JAJPIH010000432.1 GCA_021324875.1 Alphaproteobacteria bacterium | reverse complement strand
GTTCGGGCAAACCAGCGCGCATCGTGGACAGAAAGAGGCGGCAATCGAGCGCGCCTTTTTGGGCCGGCGGGCTCATGGTGTGGCCGCGACGCCTTCTCCGATCGGAGCTGCGTTGCAATCGTTGCGGTGCAGCAGAGCGATCCCAACCTTATGGGTACGGTCGGGGTGCACCGTTGCCGGCCCCGTTCGCGCGGGAAGCCGGCCTCGCCGGCGGGCTCTGACCGATTGGGGATGATCTGGGTTCATCAATGGCTGATGTCGACGGCGCGAGTTTCTTAACCGGCGCCAATGCCGAATTCATTGCGGGTCTTTATGCCCGCTTTCTCGAAGATCCTGCCTCGATCGACGACAGCTGGCGGCAGTTTTTCGCCGAGCTTGGCGACGACGGCGCCGCCATGCTGGACGATCTCCGGCCGGTCCGGGACAGCCGGTCGCAGACGGCGGCGATTGGCGCCGGGGCGGGGCCGGGGCCCGCGACCGATCGCGCCGCGTTACGCCAAGCGACTGCAGATTCGATCCGCGCTCTGCAGCTGATCCGCGCCTATCGGGTGCGCGGCCATCTCGAAGCCGATCTCGACCCGCTGCGGCTCGACCAGCGCGGGCCCTATCCCGAGCTTGATTACCGGAGCTACGGCTTTGGCGAGGCCGATCTCGACCGCGAGATTTACCTGAACAACATCTTCGGCCGCGAACGGGCGACGCTGCGCGAGATCATCGCGATCTTGCGGCGGACCTATTGCGGCCGCATCGGGGTCGAGTACATGCACATCCAGGCGCCGGCCGAGCGCGCCTGGATCCAGGAGAAATTCGAGAACCGCGATCACTCGCCGCAGCTCTCCGCCGCCCAAAAAACGGAAATTCTCGACATCCTGACCACCGCCGAGACGTTCGAGCGTTTCCTTGACCGCCGCTACACCGGCACCAAGCGGTTCGGCCTTGAGGGGGCGGAATCGTTGATGCCGGCCCTTGAAGCGATCCTGCGCCGCGGCGCCGAGCTCGGGGTCAAGGAATTCGTGATCGGCATGCCGCATCGCGGGCGGATGAATGTGCTCGCCAACTTCGTCGGCAAACCCTATGCCGCGATCTTCTCCGAATTTCAGGGCAATTCGACCAATCCCGAGCATGTGCACGGCTCGGGCGATGTCAAATACCACCTCGGCACCTCGGCCGATCGCGAGATCGGCGGGCAGTTTGTGCATTTGTCGCTGACGGCGAACCCGTCGCATCTGGAAGCGGTCAACCCGGTGGTGTTGGGCAAGGTCCGGGCCAAGCAACAGCAGCGCGGCGACAGCGAGCGGCGGCAAGTGGTAGGCCTGCTGATGCATGGCGACGCCGCCTTTGCCGGGCAGGGGCTTGTCGCCGAGGCCTTGGAGCTTTCGGAACTGACCGGGTTCACGACCGGCGGCACGATCCACATCATCATCAACAACCAGATCGGTTTTACGACCGCCCCATCGGCAGCGCGGTCGAGCCCCTATCCCTCCGACGTCGCCAAAGGGGTCCAGGCGCCGATCTTTCACGTCAATGGCGACGATCCCGAAGCGGTCGTCGAGGTGGCGCGCACCGCCACCGAATATCGCCACGCCTTCGGCAAGGACGTCGTCATCGATCTGTTCTGCTACCGCCGGCACGGCCATAACGAGAGCGACGAACCGGCCTTTACCCAGCCGTTGATGTACCGCACGATCGCGCGGCACCCGACGACGCGACAGCTTTATGCCCAGCGCCTCGTCAACGACGGGATCGTCGGCGAAGGCGAGCCCGAAGCCATTGCCGCGCGGTTTGTCGCGCGGCTCGAGCGCGACTTCGAGGCGGCCAAGAGCTACCGGCCGAACAAGGCCGATTGGCTCGAAGGGGCCTGGGCCGGGCTCGGCGAGGCTCCCAATGACGACCGCCGCGGCGATACCGGCGTGGCGCTCGAAACCTTGCGTGATCTCGGCCGCGCTCTGTCGACGGCACCCGAAGGCTTTCGCCTCAATCCCAAGATCGCGCGCCAGCTCGAGGCCAAGCGCCGTGCAATCGACAGCGGCGAGGGCATCGACTGGGCGACCGCCGAAGCCTTGGCGATCGCTTCGCTATGCGCCGAGGGCACGCATGTGCGCATGTCAGGCCAGGACTGCGGCCGCGGCACCTTTTCCCACCGACACGCGGTGTTGACCGACCAGGAAAACGAGCGGCGCTATATCCCGATCAACCATGTCAAAGAGGGGCAGGCGCCGTTCGAGATCGTCGACAGTCCGCTGTCGGAAGCGGGCGTGGTCGGCTTCGAATATGGCTACAGCCTTGCCGATCCCTCAACACTGGTCATCTGGGAAGCGCAGTTCGGTGACTTCGCCAACGGCGCCCAAGTCATCATCGACCAGTTCCTGTCGGCCGGCGAAGCCAAATGGTTGCGGATGAGCGGGCTCGTGCTGCTGCTGCCGCACGGCTATGAGGGGCAGGGGCCGGAGCATTCGTCGGCCCGGGTCGCACGCTACCTGCAACTGTGCGCCGAGGACAACGTCCAGGTCTGCAACCTGACCTCCGCGGCCAATTATTTCCATGCGCTGCGGCGGCAGGTGCGGCGCAATTTCCGCAAGCCGCTGATCGTGTTCACCCCCAAATCGTTGCTGCGCGCCAAAGAGGTGACGTCGGCTCTGCGCGAAATGGGGCCGGCGAGTTCGTTTCACCGGGTGATCGGCGAGACCGGGACGATCGCCGCCGATGACCAGGTGCGGCGGGTTGTCCTGTGCTCGGGCAAGGTTTATTTCGACCTCGCCCAGGCGCGCGCCGCCGCGGCTGAAGATAGGGTTGCGCTGGTTCGGGTCGAACAGCTCTACCCGTTCCCGTTCGACAGCCTGGCCAAAGTGCTGGCGCGCTATCGCAATGCCGAAGTGGTGTGGTGCCAGGAGGAGCCGCAAAATATGGGCGCCTGGTATTTTGCCGACCGCCGGATCGAACAGGTTCTGGCCGGCCTCGATATTGCCGCCAAGCGCCCGCGTTTTGTCGGTCGGGCTGAGGCGGCTTCGCCTGCGACCGGTCTCTTCAAGCGTCATCTCGAAGAGCAGGCCCATCTGGTGGCGGAAGCGCTCGCCGCCTGAACAAGGAGAGCAATGGTGGCGATCGAGATCAGGGTGCCTCAGCTTGGCGAATCGGTCACCGACGCCACCGTCGCGAAATGGCTGAAGCACCCGGGGGAGGCGGTGACGCTCGACGAGCCGGTCGTCGAACTCGAAACCGACAAGGTCAATGTCGAGGTACCGGCCCCGGCTTCGGGGGTGCTGGCTGAGATTGTCGTTGCCGAGGGCGCACAGGTGCCGGTAGGCGGCATCCTCGGCATCCTCGGCGATGGCCTCGCCGAGGGGCCGCCCCCTCGGTCGACCACGGGTCCGGGCTCCGCTGTCGGTGACGAGCGCCAGCCGCAGCGCGAGGGGACCGGAATTCGCCCCGACTCGGCTGTGCGCCCGGCGACCGCCGCCCGCGAAGAGGTGCTGGCGCGCGCCGGACCGGCGGTCCGCAAATTGGTGGCGGAGGGCGGGTTCGATATGGCGAGGATCGCTCCGACCGGTCCCGGCGGCCGGCTGACCAAAGCCGACCTCCTCGCGGCACGGGCTGAGCGCCCTGAACCGATCCCCGAACTTATAACGCCGTCGCCGATTGCCCGCCCCGCAGAACGCGAAATGCCGCCTTCGCCCGATGCCGAGCGGGAAACGCGGGTGCGGATGACGCGACTGCGGCAGCGGATCGCGGAGCGGCTGAAGGCGGCGCAAAATACTGCGGCAATCCTGACTACGTTCAACGAAATCGACATGACCCGCACGATCGCATTGCGCGAGCGTTGGCGTGACGCGTTCGAGAAAAAACATGGGGTGCGGCTCGGTTTCATGTCGGTCTTTGTCAAGGCGGCGATTACCGCACTGAAGGAATTTCCCGCGCTCAACGCGGAAATCGACAAGGACGAGATCGTTTACAAAAATTATTACGATATCGGGGTCGCGGTCGGCACCGAACACGGGCTGGTGGTGCCGGTCGTACGTGACGCCGACCGGCTCAGCTTTGCCGAAGTCGAAAAAGAGATCGCCGCCCTTGGGCGCAAGGCGCGTGACGGCAAGCTGTCGATCGACGAATTGTCGGGTGGGACATTCACGATTTCGAATGGCGGCATTTACGGCTCGCTGTTATCGACGCCGATCCTCAACCCGCCGCAATCGGGGATCCTCGGCATGCACAAGATCGAGCGCCGCCCGGTTGCGGTCGCGGCTTCCGGCGGCGAGACCGTCGAAATCCGGCCGATGATGTATGTCGCGCTCTCTTATGACCACCGCCTTGTCGACGGTCGCGAGGCGGTCGGCTTTCTGGTGCGGATCAAGGAACTGGTCGAAGATCCCGCGCGGCTGTTGTTCGAGATTTGACGCGCAGGATTTGGGTCGGCCGAGTGTCTATTTCCGGCGGCGCCGCCTCGGG
>JAJPIH010000142.1 GCA_021324875.1 Alphaproteobacteria bacterium | reverse complement strand
GCGCATAATCGGTGGCCAGGGTCAGGCGCATCCTGGGCTCTCGCAGAAAGGCGGCGGGGCGCGGCGGCCGCTTGACATAAGATACATTTCCAATACATCTTTAGCCAGCCCTATTCTGAGCGCACCCGCATGGAAACACGAGCCACGCAACCCGCGCAGCGACGCGGGGAAATTGTCGACGCGATCGCCGCTCATACCGGGATCGACGATGCCATGATCGAACGATTGGTGCGCGGCTTTTACCGGCGGGTCCGGGACGACCCGCTGCTCGGCCCGATCTTTGCCGCCCGGGTCGAGGATTGGGAGGCGCATCTCGCCAAAATGTGCGATTTCTGGTCGTCGGTCGCGTTGATGAGCGGCCGCTATCACGGCCAGCCGATGACTGCCCATTTGGCATTGCCGGTCGATACCCCGCATTTCGACCGCTGGCTGACGCTGTTTGCCGAAACCGCGCAGGCGCTATGTCCGCCCAATGCCGCCCGTCATTTTCTCGAACGCGCGCATCGCATCGCCGACAGCCTCGAACTCGGGATCGCCGCACGCCGCGGCGAGATCAAGCCGCGCCGCGCGCGTCCACCCGAGACCTGTCCGCCGCGGCCGGCGGCCGGCCCGCGATGAACGCGCCGCCAACGGAGCTGCCGGCGGGTGCAGTTGCGGTTCGCTGCACCTCGATTTTCGACGAAACCTCAATGCCGGCGGGGCTGAGGGCGAACCATCGGACGGCGCCCGGGGTGTGGGGGGTCATTCACGTCGTTAACGGGCGCCTGCGGCTTCGCGCCGACGACCCGGTGCGCGAGGTGGTGGTTGACCAGGGCGGGAGCATCGTGATCCCGCCCGGGCAGACCCATCAGGTGACGCCGCTCGGGCGGGTCCGCTTTTTTGTCGAATTCTTGCGCGCGGCGGCGGGCCAATCCGCACCCGTCGCGCCTTCGGGTGGCGAGCCCGCCGCATCCGATGGATGACGTCGCTGTCGCGCTCGCCGTGCATGTGCTCGGCATCGTCGTGTGGATCGGCGGGCTGTCGCTGGTGACGACCGTGCTGTTGCCGGTGGTGCGGCGGCGACCCCCGGCCGAAGGCTGGGCGCTGTTCGAGGCGGTCGAACGGCGGTTTGCGTGGCAGGCGCGCGCCGCTGTCGTGGTGGTCGGGGCGAGCGGGTTTTATCTCGCCTGGCGGCTCGAGCTCTGGCGCCAATTGAGCGAGCCGCAGTTCTGGTGGATCGACGCCATGGCCGTGTTGTGGCTGGCGTTTGTCGCCCTGTTGTTCGTCGCCGAGCCGCTTGGCGCCGAAGCGTGGCTGCGGCGACGCGAGCAGGCCGCACCCGGTTCGGGCTTTGCCCGGTTCCATCTGTTGCATTGGGTCCTGCTTGGCCTCGGCTTGGTGACGGTGCTGTGCGGGGTGCTCGGCAGCGCCGGCGGTCTTTGATGTCGGGCCGGGTCGCGCAAGTGGCCGTTTGATCGGCGGGCGCCCGGATTTTTTCGCTTTCGGCCGGAAAGCCGGCTACGATCGCCATGGCGCAGCCCAGAGATATCGAGGATCCAACGCGATGCTGACAAGCTTTGCCGTCGATGACATGACCATCCACCGCCTGGTCGAGCTGGAAGCGGGGTTCACGCCGATCCTTGAATTCCTCCCGACCCTGTCGCGCGAATTGCTCGACGAAAACCGGTCGTGGTTACAGCCCGCCGCGCTCGACCCCGCGACCGACCATGCGGTGCTGTGCTTCCAGTCCTATATGCTCAAAACCCCGCACCATTGGATCCTGGTCGACAGCTGCATCGGCAACGACAAATCGTTTCCGCACCGCCCGTCCTGGCACCGCAAATCGGACAATACCTGGATGCAGGCGCTGCATGCGGCCGGGATCACGGTCGACGACATCGATTTTGTCATGTGCACGCATCTGCATGGCGACCATGTCGGCTGGAACACGCGGCGCGACAACGGCCGCTTGGTGCCGACCTTTCCCAACGCCAAATACTTGTTCTCGAAAAAGGAATACGAGTATTGGGAGGGCGTGCACCGGCAGACGCCGCTCGATCCGATGAGCGACAGCGTGCTGCCGATCATCGACGCCAAGCAGGCCGAGCTGGTGACCAGCGATTTCGAACTTGACGACCATATCCGGCTGCTGCCGACGCCGGGCCACACCCCCGACCATTTCGCCGTCTGTGCCGGCCGCGGCGGCGACCGCGCCGTCTTTACCGGCGATCTGATCCATTCGCCGATCCAGGGACGCTATCCCGAACTGGTCATGCGCGTCGATTACGACGCCGCGCAGGCGGTCGCCACCCGGCGCGCCTTTCTCGAGCGCTACTGCGACACCGCAACCTTGTGCTGCACGATGCATTTCCCGTCGCCCTCGGTCGGGCATGTCAAGCGCTGGGGCGACGGCTTCCGCCACGAACCGCTGGCCCGCTGACGCGACCCCGCCGGGGACGGCGCCGCGCCGCGGCTCGTGAACCGCCGCGCCGCGACCCACGTTTTTGCGGATGCGGCGGCCGGCGAGCGGCGCCCTACGGCTCCGCTGCCGGCCCGATCGCCGGTCTAAGGTCCGGCGTTGTCCGGGGCCCTGATTTTCCCGCTCACCCGTGGCGTTCGATCGCCCTATGATCTGGCGATGGTGGTTGCGGAGAAGGTGCCGCGATGGCAGGCGTGATCGGCGGGGCGATGCTGCCCCATGCGCCGCAATTCTTTACGATGCCCGACAGCGAAGACCGCGGCATCGTGGCCCGGGTCAAACAGGCGGCGGCCGAGATCGGCGCCCGCCTGAAGGCGCAGGAGCCCGACCTCTGGATCATCTTTGCCAATGACCATGCCGAGCAGTTCTTCCTGACCGCGGCCCCGCCTTTCACCGTGCATGTCGGCGCCGAGGCCAGCGGCGCCTTTGCCGGCCGCGAATGCCATTGGCGGGTGGCGGGCGAGATCGGGTTTGAGATTGTCCGTCAGCTCTATGCGCAGGGTTTCGATCCGGCCTTTACCAGCGTGGCGCGGATCGACTACGCGCTCGGCATCCCGCTGACCCATCTCGAGGTGAGCGATCCGGTTCTGCCGATCTATGTGAACGCCTATCTGCCGCCGCAGCCGACCATGCAGCGCTGCTACGCTTTTGGCGAGGCCTTGGCCCGGATCGTGACGGCGATGGGCCTGCGAACCGTCGCGCTTGCCAGCGGCGGCATGTCGCATTACCCGGGGACCGAGCGTTATGCCGAGCCGGATCTCGCCTGGGACAAAGCAGCACTCGAACGGATCGTCGCGGGCAACCTCAAATCGCTCGCCGGCTATG
Organism: Alphaproteobacteria bacterium; assembly: GCA_021324875.1. Classification (GTDB taxonomy): domain Bacteria; phylum Pseudomonadota; class Alphaproteobacteria; order ATCC43930; family CGMCC-115725; genus AP-15. Next base: position 5,440 of record JAJPIH010000142.1, on the reverse strand, counting down.
ATGCGGGTGCGCTCGACGCCGCCGGCAATGTCGAGCTGCGTTGTTGGGCCTGTGCAGCCGGGATGCTCGGCGAGCGCAAACCCGACCTCGTCTCGTTCGAGCCGAGCTGGCATCACAACTATGCCTCGCTCGGCTGGTTCAGCCCGCCGCCGCCCCCGCCGGCGCTGCATTATCCGGCGATCCGGCCCGAACTCGTCGAACTCGCCCGGGCGCTGCAGGCGCTGGCCCATGACGAGGCGAGCCGCGCCGCCTTTTTCGCCGATCCGGCCGGCTACGCCGCTCGCTATGCGCTGAGCCCGGCGCAGCGCGCGGCGCTGACCGCGCTCGTCACAAAGGCTCTGGCGGCGATGGGGATGCATCCGCTGGTGCCGTTTTTGGCGCGCCTGCAGATCGATCGGCAGCGCCAGCATTAATCGCGTTTAAGCGCGGCGGCGAAGCGCTTCGCCGCCCCGGCTAGGGCGCCGGATTGCGCAACCCGAGGCGGACGAGGCGGGGCAGCACCTCCGCGCAAAAATACGGCAGCTCCTCGAGATAGTTGACAAGGGAGAGGGCGACCCCGCGCGCCCCGGCCGCGGCTATCCTCTCCAGCTCGCCCGCCACCCGATCGGGATCCCCGACAATCGGCACGCCGCCCATGCCATTGGCCTGAAAGGCGCGGCGCTCTTCGAAGTCTTGCGGATAGGCTTCGCGGGTGATCCCTTTCATCGCCAGGATATGATCCACCGCCCCCCAATCGGCGTTGTCGATGATGCAATGCCGGTAATAGTCCTCGGCCTCGCGTTGCGACGAACGGCAGGTGATGACCGCGATCGTGTAGACGTCGATCTCGCGGCGCTGCGCCCGCGCGGCGGCCTGTACGCTGGCGACGTGGGCGGCGAAGACGTCGAGCTTGCCGAGCGCCGTCATCGAAAACAGCGCATCGCAGTTGCGGATCGCAAAGGCCTGGCCGCGCGCTGAGACCGCGGCATTCATGATGATCGGCCGGCTGCCGCCAAAGGGTTTCGGCTTGGCGCGAACCTGTTTGAGCCGGATAAAGCGGCCCTCGACGTCAAAGGCGGCCTCTGCGCCCCAGGCGCGCTTGACCGTGTCGAGCCATTCCTGCGCGTAGTCGTAACGCGCGTCATGCTCACGCAGCGCGGCGCCGAACATCTCGAACTCGTCTTCGTTCCAGCCGCAGACAAGGTTGAGGCCAAAGCGGCCCTCGCCGATATGGTCGGCGGTGACAAACTCCTTGGCGGCAATCACCGGATGGATTAGCGGCGCATGCACGGTGCCGAACACGACCAGCCGCCGGGTGGCAGCGAGGAGCCCCGCCGCCCAGGTCACGGTCTCGACCGTCGCGCCCTGGTAATCGGTGTCGCCGCCATAGCCCTTCCAGCGCCCGATCGGCAGCATGAATTCGAGGCCCGCCGCATCGGCCATCCGCGCCAGCCGCAGGCAATCGGGCCAGCTGCCGCTCCAGCGTTCGGGGACCTTGGTGACGGCGCGGCCGGAGGAGCAGTTGGCGCCGAAGAGCCCGAGTTTGAGGCGATTATGGCTGCCGAGCGCCAGCCGGCCCGGCATGGCTGCGGCAATTTCAGGCCGAGCGCTCATGGCCTCGATCCCGGGTCTGCGCCCGGCGGCGAGGGATTGAGCCGGGCGACCGCCCTCCGGCGGCGAAGGACGCCAAGCATGCCGGCCAAGGCTCAACGGCCGTGGAAATCCGGCAGGCGGCGGTCGGCCATCGCCTTGATCCCCTCGCGGAAATCCTCGGTGCGGCGCAGCCAGTCCTGTTCGACGAGCTCGCGTTCGGTGGCCGCTTCGATGGCGTCGATCAGGCCGCGGCGCAGCGTTTCACGGGTGGAGACCACGGCGAGCAGCGCCGATTGCGCGATCTCGAGCGCGAGCTTTTGCGCGGCCGCGCGCACTTCCGCCTGCGGCACCAACAGCTCGGCAAGACCGATGCGCACCGCCTCGTCGCCGGGAATGCGCCGGCCGGTGTAAAACAGCAATGCGGCCTGTTGCGCGCCGACCAGCCGCGGCAGCGTGACAGTCAAGCCAAAGCCCGGGTGAAAGCCGAGGCGGTTGAAATTGGCGCTGAACCGCGCCTCCTGGCAGGTCACGCGAAAATCGGCGACGAGAGCAAGACCAAGCCCGCCGCCGACCGCGGCGCCGTGAACCGCGGCGACAATCGGCTTGCGGGTGCGAAACAGCCGGATCGCCTCCTTGTACAGATGGCGCCCGGCCGGGCTGCGGCTGCCTTCGGCGACGCTGCCGGTCTCGATGCGGCTGGAGAAATCCGCCCCGGCGCAAAACGAGCGGCCCTCGGCGGCGAGCACAATCGCCCGGCAGTCGGGGTCGGCGTCGAGCGCCTCGAATGCGCTGCCGATCTCGCCAACCAGGGCGCTGTCGAAGAAATTGTGCGGCGGCCTGCGCATTTCGACGGTCGCGACATAGCCGTCACGGCTGACGCCGATTTCGCGGTAAGAGGCGGCTTCGGTCATGGCGCTGGCTCCTTTTCTGCGGACCGGGCGGGCGGTCGACCACCGGATCGGGCCGTATCGGGGCCGGAGCGCCGAAGCCGGTCGTCACCGATGGCGGTCATCGTTGCGGCCAGCATAGCGGTCGCGGCCGTCGCTCAAAAGCTGGTTGCGCGGTGCCGGGTCAACGCCGGCGTGCCGATGCTGCGGCCTCCTGCTATGATGGCCGCGAGAGGAGGCGTGCATGGCTGCGGTTCGCGAATATGCCGTCATCGATCCGGTCACCGGCAAGCTCGATCGTCGCATCTTCAGCGACCAGGCGGTCTATGATGACGAGCTCGAACGGATTTTCGGGCGCGCCTGGCTGATGATCGGGCATGAGAGCCTGGTGCCGGCGGCCGACGATTTCTTTCATACCTATATGGGCGAAGACCCGGTCATTCTGACCCGTGACGGCGCCGGCCGGCTGCATGCGCTGCTGAATATGTGCCGCCACCGCGGCAACCGGGTGTGTCGCGCCGATGACGGCAACGCCAAGCGCTTTATGTGCAGCTATCACGGTTGGACCTATCGCAACGACGGCGCCCTCGACCATGTCCCCGGGGAGAGCGAGGCCTATTACGGCGCGCTCGACAAATCCGCGCTCGGGCTGGTCGAGGCCCGGGTCGAGACCTATGCCGGGATCGTGTTTGCGACCTGGGACCGGAACGCGCCCGATCTCGACGCCTATCTCGGCGATGCGCGCTGGTATCTCGACACGGTGTTCAACCGGCGCGACTGCGGGATGCAGGCGCTGGGGCCGATGAAATGGCTTGAGCCGGTCAACTGGAAAACGCTGGTCGACAATTGCTCCGACAATTATCACGTGCCGACCAGCCATCTTTCGAGCGCATTGGTTCAGATGCGCTGGCTCGGCCGCCCGCGGCTGTCGCACGAAGACCAGTTTGCCAGCCCGCACCGCCATGCGTTTGTCAACGGCCACTCGCTGACCTTTCGCGACGCCGACGACGGCATGCCGCGCTATGTGCACGGCATCTCGAAGGAAACGGCCCGCCTGTTCGAGGAGTATCACCGGGCGACCCTGCCCGAGGTCGAGCGCCGGCTCGGGGCGTTGCGCGCGCGGCGGATCCAGCTCGCCAACCACTCGATCTTCCCCAACGGGATCCTCGGGCTGCGCCTGGCGCTGCCGCGCGGGCCGCGGAAGACCGAATTCTGGCATTTTGTGCTCGTCGAGCGCGACATGCCCGAGGAATTGCAGCGGGCAATCCGGATCGGCAGCCAGGCCAACAATGGCGCCGCCGGCATGTTCGAGCAGGACGATGTCGACAACTGGCGGCAGGTGACTGAAGCAAGCGTCAGCCGCAGGGCGCGGCGGCTTCCCCAGGACCTGTCGATGGGGCTGGGGCATGCGGGGCCGCACCCAGATTATCCGGGGCTCGTTTCCGAGCGGTATATCTCGGAAAACAACCAGCGCTTGTTTTATCAGCGCTGGGAAGAGTTCATGAACGCGCCGGACTGGGCCCGGATCCCGCTGGCGCCGATGACCGCCCGTTTCGACGGCACCGCAACCATGCGCGGCTAGCTGACATGCACCGACCGATCGGCTCGAGCAAAATTCTCTTCTCCCCCCGCTCGCGATGCGAGGGGAGCGGGTGAACGGCGTGGCCCCGTCGCGAAGGATCAGTGCCGTCTCTCCCCCGGCCGCCGGCGCGCAGGGCGAAGACGGCCCGCTGGCGTTGACCGCCCAGCAGGCGTTGTGGCTTGAACTCAACCAGTTTTACATCCGCGAAGCGTGGCTGCTCGACGAGCGCAAACTCAAGCAGTGGCTCGATCTGTTCACCGACGACGTCCTCTATTTCATGCCGCGGCGAAAGAACGTCCCGCGCCGGGAATTGCACCGCGAGCTGACACCGTTGGGCGATCTGGCGATCCTCGAAGAGGACAAGCGCTATCTCGAAATGCGCGTCGCCCGGCTGGAAACCGGGATGGCCTGGGCCGAGGACCCGCCGTCGCGGACCCGTCACCTGATCGGCAATCTCGAGGCAAGGCGGTTGGAGGATGGCGAGGTCGAGGCGCGTACCGCATTTCTGGTCTACCGCTCGCATCTCGAGACCGACCACCAGCTGCTCTCCGGCTGTCGCGAGGATCGGCTACGCAAGGTCGACGGGGCGTGGAAGGTCAGGCGGCGCATGATCGTGCTCGACGCCAATGTGCTGCTGGACAAGAATCTGAGCGTCTTCCTCTAGCGCATGAATGATTCGACACATTGCCGGCTCGCCTCGGCCCCGACGCAAGCGCGCCCGGAGAGGCGCTTACCGGAACCCTTGGCTTCCCGGTTTTCGCGCGCACACCCTTCAATCCAAGCAGGCGCTTCGAACCACCGCCCTTGCTGCGGCGATCCGTCGGAGGCTGCGAGGCCGTGGTCCGCGCCTCGCGATTTATCTTTGCGCCGAGGCAGGAATCGCTAAAACTAGCGGCTTAAGTTAGCTGTAAGTGGGCAAGCGGCACTTCGGCCGGTGCGGCCGTATGACCGCGATAATCGCACAGAGAACGCGTTGCAAAGACCAGTCTGGGAGACCACGCATGACCGCCGACACGCAGGAGACCCGCAACTTCGACCCCGGCCTCGATGCACCGCATGATTGTCGCCGCAACGATCGGCAATATTCTGGAATGGTTCGATTTTGTGGTTTACGGCTTTTTCGCGGTGACGATCGCCGAGGTATTCTTTCCGGCCGGCAACCCCACCGTGTCGCTGCTGATCACCTTTGGCGCGTTCGGGCTCGCCTATCTGGTGCGACCGCTGGGCGCGATCATCGTCGGCGGCTTTACCGACCGCCACGGGCGCAAAGCCGGATTGTTGCTGTCGATCGCGCTGATGATGATCGGCACGAGCTTGATGGCGATCACGCCGGGCTACGCGACAATCGGGCTCGCCGCGCCGATCCTGATCACCCTCGCGCGGCTGCTGCAAGGGTTCT
>JAJPIH010000307.1 GCA_021324875.1 Alphaproteobacteria bacterium | reverse complement strand
GGCTCCGGCGTGGCGGTCGGCCGCGCCTTGATCGCGATCCTCGAAAACTATCAGCGCCAAGACGGCAGCGTGGCGATCCCGCCGGTTCTCCATCCCTATCTCGGTGGCCAGCGCGTGATCGAGGGCGATGACTGAGGCCGCCGATCCCGGCCTGATCCAGCGCAAGCTGCGACTGCTGATGGAGTTGCGCCGCGCCGGGATCGCCGATGCGCGGGTCCTCGGCGCGATCGAAAAGACCCCGCGCGAGCGATTTGTCCCGGCCGCTTTTGCCGACCAGGCCTATGAGAATGTCGCGCTCCCGATCGACCAAGGCCAGACCGTCAGCCAGCCCTATGTCGTCGCCTTGATGACCGAAAAGCTTGAAATCGGCGACCGGCACAAGGTGCTCGAAATCGGCACCGGGTCGGGCTATCAGACCGCGATCCTCGCCCGCCTGGCGCGGCGGGTGTTCACGATCGAGCGTCATCGCGAGTTGCTGCAAGAGGCCGAAGCTCGGCTTGCGGCGCTCGGTTTACACAATATCGTGTTCCGCTGCGGCGACGGCAGTCGGGGTTGGCCGGAGCAGGTGCCGTTTGACCGGGTGCTGGTCACCGCTGCCGCGGCCGAGGTGCCCGAGGCGCTTCTTGACGCGCTGGCGACGGGCGGTGTGCTGGTGGCGCCGGTCGGCCGCCATCCGCGCGAGCAGCGGTTGCGCCGCATCCGCCGTCTCGACAATGGATTCGCCAGCGAGGACCTGGGCGCGGTGCGCTTTGTTCCGCTTGTCTCCGGGGTGGCGCGGGCGGTGCGTGAGCAGACTTGACAGGAATTCGCCATCGGCTAGCAAATCCCGATGGCTTGCGCGTGGGGGCGCGCAAGGGGGGCCGATGACTGATCGCGTTCGAGCGCTGCCGCAGCTTTGTCGAACGGCCGGGGCGCTCGCTTTGATCTCGCTTATGCTCGCCGCCTGCACGGCCCCGCCGGCGCCGGTGGTCAGCGGTGTGCAAGCGCCGCCGCCCCCGACGCAGATCATCGTCGAGCGCGGCCAGACCCTGTCGGGGATCGCCCACGCCTATCACGTGCCGATGGCGGCGTTGGCTCAGGCCAATGGCTTGACGCCTCCCTATCGCATCCTGGTCGGCCAGACATTGATCGTTCCGACCGCCACACCGGGCTCCGGACCGCAGCTCGCCATGAGCGAGCCGCTGCCGCCAGCCGCGCCCGCGGCGACCTCGGCCAGTTCGGCGCCGCTGGCGCCGGCCCCGATCAGCGCCGCGCCACTGCCGCCGCCGGTTGCCGCGACCACCCCGCCGCACCCGGAGGCGCCGCTTGCGCCGCCGGTTGCGCCGACAACCCCGCCGCGGCCGGCCGAGCCGGCGCCCGCCGCAGCAAGTCGCCAATCCTTATCGCATGCCGGCAACGAGCAGACGGCGGCGGTCGAAGCGCCGCCCCCGGCCGCCCGCAGCGGCGGCGAATTCCTGTGGCCGGTGAAGGGCCGCATCGTCGAAGGTTTTGGCCCCGGACCCGATGGCACGCGCAATGACGGCATTAACATCGCCGCGCCGCGCGGCGCGGCGATCGAGGCCACCGACGGCGGCGTTGTCGCCTATGCCGGCAACGAGGTGCGCGGCTACGGCAATTTGATCCTGATCAAGCATCCCAACGGTTTCATCTCCGCCTATGCCCATTGCGACGTGATCCTGGTCAAAGCCGGGCAAAAGGTCGCCCGCGGCCAGGTGATCGCCCGGGTCGGGGCGACCGGAAATGTCAGCCAGCCGCAGCTTCATTTCGAATTGCGCCGCGGCAAGAAACCGGTTGATCCGCGGGAATATCTGGTGCCGGTGTCGACCGCGGCGACGCATCAGGCGCGGCCGGGATAATCCCGGCGGGGATTGCGGCGCGAGCGCCGCGAGCGCGCCGCTGCGGTCAACGCGGCGCGCGTTCATTCGAGCGGCTTGCCGAGCCGGCCGGCGAGATCCTGAATGAACTGCCAGGCCACCCGGCCCGAACGCGAGCCGCGGGTGATCGACCATTCATTCGCCTCGGCGCGCAGCTGCTCGGGCGGGCGGTCGAGGCGGTAATGCTCGGCATAACCGCGCACAATCGCGTGGAAGGTTTCCTGATCGACATTGTGAAAGCCGAGCCACGACCCGAAACGGTCCGACAGCGACACCTGCTCTTCGACCGCCTCGGCGGGGTTGACCGCGGTCGAGCGCTCGTTGTCGATCATGTCGCGTGGCATCAGATGCCGGCGGTTCGAGGTCGCATAGAGCACGACATTGGGCGGCCGCCCCTCGATCCCGCCTTCGAGCACCGCCTTTAGCGATTTGAAGCTGGTGTCGTGCTGCTCGAACGACAGATCGTCGCAAAACAACAGGCAGCGACGATGTGACCCACGCAAGACCGACAACAAATGCGGCAGGCTCGGAATGTCCTCGCGATGGATTTCGACCAGCGCCAGGGCGTGCGGACGCTCGCGGTTAACCGCGGCATGCGCCGCCTTGACCAGCGAACTCTTGCCGGTGCCGCGCGCACCCCACAGCAGCACGTTGTTGGCCGGAAGGCCGGCGGCGAAGCGCCGGGTGTTGTCGAGCAAGATGTCGCGCACCCGGTCGATCCCGTGCAACAGCGCGATGTCGACGCGGTTGACGGTCGACACCGGTTCGAGCCAGCGACGATCGGCGTGCCAGATAAAAGCGTCGGCGGCGTCGAGATCGATCGCCGGTGCCGGCGGCGGGGCGAGCCGCTCGAGCGCCTCGGCAATGCGGGTCAAGAGCGGCAACAGGTCGAGCTCGGTCATCATGCGCTCATCGGATAGGACAGGCAGCAAAGGGCGCGGACGCTATCATGGGCAACCGGCCGCGCAAACCGGCGACCGGCCGATCGGCGCCCGGCCGGTCTGCCCCCGCCCGCCCATTGCTCTTTTAGCGGGCATCGCGTACCTATCGCCTCAGCGAGCGGCGGCGTTGCGCCTGCCGCCGGCGGTAAGCGCCCTGTCGCGATTTCGGGCGCGCGATTTTCGAGGCCCCAATCCGGATGCTGATCTCGACCGCCTACGCCCAGGGAACCGGCCTGTCGGGCATGTTCGACAACCAGGGCGCATTGCTGCAATTTCTGCCGCTCATTCTGATCTTTGTCGTCTTCTATTTTCTGTTGATCCGGCCGCAACAGAAGAAAGCAAAAGAACACCGGGCAACCCTCGATGCGCTGCGCCGCGGCGACCGGGTGGTGACCGGCGGCGGGATCATCGGCACGGTGGCGCGCGTCGACAGCCCGGAAGAAGTGACCGTCGACATCGCCGAGGGGGTGCGCGTGCGGGTGGTGCGCAGCACCATCACCAACGTGCTCTCCCGCCCCGACCCGGCCGCGGCGCGCGATGCCGCCCGGCAGAAGGACCAGGCGCGCGCCAAGGC
>JAJPIH010000359.1 GCA_021324875.1 Alphaproteobacteria bacterium | reverse complement strand
TGCGACGGGGCGATGATGCGCAGCGGGATGCGGTTGCCGTCTTTGCCGTCGATCACCACGCTTCGCGCACGGTCGGAAAAGACCGGGGCCGGAAACGGCCCGTCGCCGCGACGGCGGGCGGCGCGCATCGCGGCAGCGCCGGTGATCCACCACTCCGGCTGGCCATGCATCATTTCGATCAGTTGCGCGTTGAATGCCGCGGTTGCGGGATCGATCGCCGCATCGCTGAACAGGCGCGGGTCGAATGGCTGCGTGTCGGGCATTGTTCTTCCCTCCCTCATCCTCGGGCCGAGGCGGCGACCGGACCCCGCAACCGGCGGCGAGCAGGGGCGGCGCCGGCCGCGGACCGCGGCCAGGCCGGCCGCGCGATCGTCACCACAGCGGGTAGATGTTCTTTTCCTTGCCGGTCGCCGATCGCCGGGTTTTGCGCAGCCGGGTGACCGCGGCAATCACCGCCAGCGCGATCAGCAGCGCCAGCAAAATCCACCACTCCATCGGCGGCTCCGTTACAGACCACGCCCGGCCGCCACCCTCGCCTCGACGGCGGCGGCGACCGCCGGCAGCATCGCCTCGGCGACCGCGGCGTTGCCGCGCTCGGAAAGGTGATAGAGGTCGATGTAAACGGGCTCGGCCCAGTCGTCAAACAGCGCCGAAAGGTCGTGTGCGTCCGGCGCGGCGGCGAGGTCCGGCCGGCGTCTTCGTTCGTCGATAATCGCGCGATAGAGCCGGGTCCGGTTTTCCGGGTCGCGGGTATAATCGCGTGACCAGCGCTGTTCGTCGGGGCTCCTGACGCGCTTGGTGGTAATGACCGGCTGCCAGAAGAACACCGGCGCAAACCCGTATTCGCGGCCGAGCATGCGAATAAGCCGCAGGTTCTGGGCATAGGTCTCGATGACCGCCCGGGCCAGCGCCTCCAGATCGATCCGCGCGAGGTCGGGCGCCGGCGCCGGTAGCGGCCCGCGCAATTCGCGGCCAGTCAATTCACGCAGCCGGCGCAAGGTGCGCGGCGCCACCATCATCGCCGCCGCCGCGACCAGGTCACGACGGCGGTCGGGGTGCAACAGGTTGAATTCGGCCCGCCGGTTCGCCTCGTTGAACAGCCCGTCGGCGCGACCGGTCTGTTCGGCGCAGGCCATCTCGTTGACCCCGTCATAAAACACCGCGATGTCGATGCGCTCGCCGGCTTTCAGCAGGCGCTGCAGGGTGATCGTCTCTTGCGTCGTATTGTGGCCGAGCTGGCCGTAATTGGTGACCGCGACCCGATGCCCCAATTCGCAGAGCCGCCTGGCCAGCATCGCCGGGATTGTGTGCGCGTCGCGCGCCCCCATGCCCATCATCGTCGAACCGCCAAAGCACAAAATCCGCACCGCGTCGGGCGCCGCGCTTTCCTCGCCCGGGGTCGGACGCAGGCCGCGCGCGTCGATCGTCACAAACGCGCCGGCAACCGGCCGCTGCCACCATTCGACATAGGCGCGCCAATCGACGCGCACCGCGCGGTGGAATTCATCGAAATAGCCCGCCGCCCATTCGGCGCCGCGATAGGCATCGGCGGCGGCGGTACGGTCGGGGCGGTGCGGCCGCCCATAGCGCAGCCGGCGGCCGAGCCGGCGCCACGCCTCGACCCCGTATTCGGTGACCAGCACCACCGCCAAAACGAGGCCGACGACATGCCACAGGGCGAGCAGCACGCGCACCATCAGCGCCCGCCCGCCGCTGCAGCCCCTGGGCCAGCCCCCTGTCCGGCAGTCATTTGCGGCTCGCCTTCCCGCCCATAAATTCCGATGATCGACGCATTTCGCGCCTTGGGACAAGGGAGGGATCATGGCCGCCATCGACGAGACCCACGACATCCGCCGGCACAGCTGGGTGGCTTCGGCCAATGGCCAAAGCGAGTTTCCGATCCAGAACCTGCCGCTCGGAGTGTTCAGCCCGGCCGGCGGCCCGCCCCGCGGCGGCATCGCGATCGGCGATATGATCTTTGACATCGCCGCTGCGCTCGAAGCGGGGCTGTTTGCCGGCGAAGCGCGCAGCGCGGCCGAGGCGGCGGCCGGCGCGGCGCTGAACCCGCTGATGGCGCTTGGCGCCGGCCCGCGCGCGGCATTGCGCAAGCGGGTCTCGGCGCTGCTCGCCGCCGACGGGGCCGAGCGAACCCGGATCGAGCCCTTGGCCGGCCGGCTGTTGCACCGGGCCGCCGAATGCACGATGCAACTGCCCGCGGCGGTGCAGGAGTTCACCGATTTTTTTGCCGGCATCCATCATGCGCGCAATGGCGGCCGTCGGCGCGATCCGAACAACCCGTTAAATCCGAACTACAAGTATGTGCCGGTCGCCTATCACAGCCGGGCCTCGTCGGTTCGCCCCTCGGATGTACCGGTGCGCCGCCCTTGCGGCCAGCGCAAGCGACCCGAAGACCCGGCGCCAAGCTACGGGCCGTGCCGGAAACTCGATTACGAACTCGAGCTTGCGGTCTGGATCGGCCCGGGGAACGCCCAGGGCGAGCCGATCGCGATCGCCGGCGCCGCCGACCATATCTTCGGCCTGGGCCTCGTCAACGACTGGTCGGCGCGCGATGTCCAGCAATGGGAATCGCAACCCCTGGGACCGTTTCTCGGCAAGAATTTCGCCTCGACCGTGTCACCCTGGATCGTGACCCCGGAGGCGCTGGCGCCGTTTCGCGTCGCCCAGCCGCCGCGGCCGGAAGGCGATCCGCGCCCGCTGCCGCATTTATGGGACGAGGCCGATCAGCGCGAGGGCGCCTTTGACATCGCGCTCGAAGCCTTTATTTCGACCGAGGGGTTGCGGGCCAAGGGCCTGCCGCCGCACCGGATGTCGGCGAGCAACACCACCGACCTTTACTGGACCCTGGCCCAATTGGTGGCCCACCACACCAGCGGCGGCTGCAATTTGCGCCCGGGCGACCTGTTCGGCACCGGCACGATTTCCGGCCCGACCCGCGAGGGTTATGGCAGCCTGATGGAATTGAGCGAAGACGGCGCGCGGGCCACGACTCTCGCCTCGGGTGAAACCCGCACCTTTCTCGAAGACGGCGACGAGGTCATCTTTCGCGCTCATTGCCATAGGCCCGGCTTTGCCGCAATCGGGTTTGGCGAATGCCGCGCCCGCCTCATCTAGGGCGGTCATGATCGTGAGCGCCGCCGGGATTTTGCGCCAGCCGCCGGGCTGAGCCCTTCCCTCCCGTCCACCCAATCGCGCGCCCATCCCGGCCCGCCGGAGCGCGCGCATCCGCGATTGTCGCGTACCCGAACCGCGCGATAGGGGCTGCACGCGGCGCTACAGCGACAGCAGGCGCTCAACGAGCGCCTGGTCGGCGCGCAATTCCGCCGCGCTGCCGGTGTGGCACACCCGGCCCTTTTCGAGCACATAGACACGGTCGGCCAGCGCCAGCGCGAAATCAACGCGTTGCTCGGCCAGCAGAATCGTCAATCCCTGCGCCTTCAATTCGGAAATCTTGTCGCGCAGCATGTCGACGACCAGCGGCGCCAATCCCTCCGAGGGTTCGTCGAGCAGCAACAGTTCGGGATTACCGGTCAAGGTGCGAGCAATCGTCAGCATCTGCTGCTCGCCGCCCGACAACAGACCGCCGCGCTGGTGGCGACGTTCGCGCAGCACCGGAAACAATTCGCCGACCGCCGCGATCGTCCACCGTCCGCCGCGCCGCGCCGCGCGCGCCCCGACTTCGAGATTTTCCTCGACGCTGAGTTCGGCAAAGACGCGGCGGTCCTCGGGGACAAAGCCGATCCCGGCGCGCGCGATCCGGTGCGGCGGCCAGCCGGTAATGTCCCGCCCGCGCCACACAATGCGGCCGCGGGAGGGTGGCGTCAGACCCATAATCGAACGCATCGTCGTCGTCTTGCCGACGCCGTTGCGGCCCAGCAACGAGACGCATTCGCCGGCCGCGACTTCGAGGGACACGCCGAACAGCACCCGGCTCAAGCCATAGGCGGTGTCGATCGCCTCGACCGTCAGCAGCGCCGTCATGTCGTCGCGCCGAGATAGACCCGCCGCACCTCGGGGTCGGCGCGCATTTCGCCGGGCGTTCCCTGGGCCAAGAGCCGGCCCTGATGCAGCACCGCGATCTTTTCGGCGATCGCGAACACGACTTCCATGTCGTGCTCGGTGAACAGCAGGGTGAGCCCGCGCTCCCCGGCGATCCGCTCGAGCAGCCGCAGCGCGTCGTGGGTCTCGGTCGCCGACATGCCGGCGGTCGGCTCGTCGAGCAGCAACAGCCGCGGATCGCTGGTCAGCGCAATCCCCAATTCGAGCTGTTTCTGGTTGCCGTAGCTCAACGTCCCGGCCACCGTGCGCGCCTCATCCTGCAATCCGATCGAAACCAGAAGCTCTTCGGTCTCCACCCGGTAGAAATCCTCCGAGCGCGACCAGAAATTGCGTCCGCGGCCATGATGGGCCAGCAATGCCGCTTGGATGTTCTCGAACACCGTCAGCTTGGCAAAAATGTTGGTCCGCTGAAACGAGCGGCCCATTCCCATGCGGCAGATCCGGTGCGGCGGCGCCCCGGTGATGTCGCGGCCGGCAAATATCACGCGGCCGCTGTCGGGGCGCAGATGCCCGGTGATCAGATTGAAAAAGGTCGTCTTGCCGGCGCCATTGGGGCCGATCACCGCGACGATCTGGCGGTCGGCAACATCGAGGCTGACCCCGCCGACCGCGACAAAGCCGGCAAAGCTCTTGTGCAGCTCGCGTACCTCAAGCATCGCGGCCCGCTATGATCCGCTGCAAACGCGACACTCCGGCCACCACCCCGCCGACCAGCCCGCCGGGAAACACAAACAGCAGAATGAGGAGCAGGCTGCCGAGCACAAACGGCCAATACTGGGTGTAGTCGGTGACCTGCTGGTTGAGCCAAACAAGCGCCGCCGCCCCGACCGGCGGCCCCCAGAAGTAATCCATGCCGCCGAGGATCGCCATGATGATGACCTCGGCCGATTTCGCCCAGAATACGTAATCGGCAAAGACGCCGCGGCTGAAGATGCCGTAGAGAGCCCCGGCCAGACCGGCAAAACCGCCGGCCACGATAAACGCGGCAAGCTGGTAGGCGCGCACATTAAGGCCGATAAAGGCGGCGCGTTCGGGGTTGTCGCGGATCGTCGTCAGCATGCGGCCAAACGGCGAGCGCACGATCCGATGCAGGATCGCCAGCGCCACCGCCACCAGAACCAAGGTCAACAGGTAAAAGCGCGCCCCGGTCGACAGATCGCCGCAGCCCGGGATCGCCGACATCCAGCCGAGATCGGGATAGGGGATTTCGGGCAGGCCTTGATCGCCGCCGGTCACCGCATTCCATTTATAGGCGATCGCCCAGACGATTTGCGAAAAGGCGAGGGTCAGCATCGCGAAATAGAGTTTGATCAAACGCACGCAAAAATAGCCGGAGATCGCGGCAAACAGCGCGGCACCAAGCCCGGCCGCCGGAAAGGCAAAGACAAACGGCACGCCGTAAGCCTTCATCAAGATGCCGTACACATAAGCGCCGACCCCGAAATACGCGACATGGCCAAATGACACGAGACCGGTGGTGCCGAGCAGCAAATTGAGACTAACCGCAAACAACGCATCGATCGTGATCTGGCCGGCGAGAAAGGCGTCGTAGCGCGAGCCGATCCACGGCACGCTCGCCATCGCCAGGAAGACGATCAGGGTCCAAGGGAGGCGTGAGGCAGAGCGGCGCATGGCTCAAAGCGGCCGGCCAAACAGCCCCCAGGGGCGCACGATCAGGATCACGGCCATCAAGGCGAACACCGAAAACAACGAAAATCCGGGGAAGATCAGAATGCCGAAGGAAAGCACCTGGCCGTAGATCACCGAGCCCCAGAAGGTGCCCCAGA
>JAJPIH010000225.1 GCA_021324875.1 Alphaproteobacteria bacterium | reverse complement strand
CTGGCCTTGACCCCGGAAGAAAAGGTCAGTGTCGAGGACCCGGTCGAGATGGAGCGGCTGGCGGCGGCGTTGCCGCTGGAGCGGGCGGCGAGCCGCTGGATCGTGTCGTCCGACCCCGAGGAGCAGGTGCGGCAGATCCGCCCCTATGTCGAACTCGGCTTCAACCACCTCGTCTTTCATGCCCCGGGTCCCGACCAGGCGCGGTTTTTGAAGCTTTATGCCGAACGGGTGGTGCCGCTGTTGCGCGCCAAATTCGGGTGATGACCGGGGAAGTGGTTTTCACGGCGCTTGCAGGCGTCAAGCTTGTCGAACCGGGCGATGATCTGGGCGCGATCACCATTGCCGCGCTCGAGGCAAACCGGCTGATCCCGCAACCGGGCGATGTGCTGGTCGTCGCGCAAAAAATCGTCTCGAAAGCCGAGGGGCGCTATGTCGAGGTGGCCGCGGTCAGCCCGTCGCCACAGGCGCAGGCGCTCGCCGCCGAAACCGGCAAGGACCCCCGCTTTGTCGAGATTGTGCTCGGCGAGGCCAAGCGCGTCGTGCGCCACCGACCGGGGCTGTTGATTGTCGAGCATCGCCTTGGTTTTGTGATGGCCAATGCCGGTATCGACCATTCGAATGTGCCGCTCGGAGAGGGCGGCGAGCGGGTGCTGCTGCTGCCGCGAGACCCCGACGGCTCGGCTCGGGCGCTGCGCGAGCGTCTCGAACAGGCCTTTGGCGTCGCGATCGGGGTCATCATCAGCGACAGCTTTGGCCGGCCCTGGCGCAAGGGCACCGTCGGTGTGGCGATCGGTGCGGCGGGTCTGCCGGCGGTCATCGACAAGCGCGGCCATCCGGATTTGTTCGGCCGCGCGCTGCTCGTCACCGAAATCGGCTTTGCCGACGAAATTGCCGCCGCGGCCGGGTTGCTGATGGGCCAGGCCGACGAGGCGGTGCCGATGGTGCTGGTGCGCGGACTTGCCTGGTCGGCGCCGGAACTGCCGGCGGCGGCGGTGGTCCGCCCCGCCGAGCACGATTTGTTTCGATGACCGGCCGCGGATTTGTGCTGGCGCTGTCGGGCGGGATCGGCGGCGCCAAGCTCGCCCTCGGCCTCTGCCGCGTGCTGCCGCCCGGAGCGTTGACCGTTGTCGCCAATACCGGCGACGATTTCACCCATCTCGGGCTCAGCATTTCGCCCGACCTCGACACCCTGCTCTATACCCTGGCCGGGATCGACAATCCCGCGACCGGGTGGGGCCGGCGCGACGAGAGCTGGACCTTTATGGCGGCGCTCGAAACACTCGGTGGCGAGACCTGGTTTCGGCTCGGCGACGGCGATCTGGCAACCCATGTCGAGCGCACCCGGCGGTTGCGGGCGGGCGAGAGCCTGTCGTCGATAACCGATGATTTTCGCCGACGGCTCGGGATCACCGCGCGGCTGTTGCCGATGAGCGACGACCCGGTGCGCACCCGGTTGCTGACCGATGAGGGCTGGCTCGACTTCCAGGATTATTTCGTGCGCCGGCGTTGCGCGCCGGCGGTCCGCAAGATTGTCTTTGAGGGCGCGGCGGCGGCCCGTCCGCAGCCCCAGTTTCGCGCCGCGCTGGCCGATGACGATTTGCGCCTGGTGGTGATCTGTCCGTCAAACCCGCTGATCAGCATCGACCCGATCCTGGCGGTCGCCGGCGTGCGCGACGCGCTCAAAGCCTGCCCGGCCCCGGTGGTGGCGGTCTCGCCGATCATCGCCGGGCGCGCGGTCAAGGGCCCGACCGCGAAGATGATGGCCGAGCTTGGCCTGCCGGTTGACGCCGCCGCGGTCGCGCGCCATTACGCCGGGCTAATCGATTGTTTCATCGTCGACGAAGCCGACGGACCGGCGCTCGACGGGGTGGAGGTGGCGACGGTAGCGGCGCGCACCCTGATGGAAAGTATGGCCGACCGCGAGACGCTGGCGCGGGTCGTGCTCAACGCCGCGGGAGCGCGGCAGCGATGACGGTTTGGGCGGTGGTGCCGGTCAAGGAGACCGGGCAGGCGAAAGAGCGGCTGGCGCCGTTGTTGCCGCCGCCGATGCGCCGGCAATTGGTGCTGGCGATGCTGGAAGACGTGATGGCGGCTCTTGCCGGCGCCGCCGGGCTCGCCGGCGTGATTATAGTCACCGCCGATCCCGCCGCCCGGGCGCTCGCTCGGCGCTATGGCGCGCGCATTCTCGAACAAGGGGCGCGCGACGGCCATACCGGTGCGGTGGCCGCCGCGGCGGCGTTGCTGGCGGGCGAAGAAGGAGCGGCGATGCTGACCTTGCCCGGCGACGTCCCGCTGGTCACCGCTGCCGACATCGAACGGATCATCGCTGCCCGGCTCCCTCCTCCGTCCTTCACGATCGTGCCCTCGCATGACGAAGGCGGCTCGAATGCAATCCTGGTGTCGCCGCCCGATGCGGTGCCGCTGCGGTTTGGCGTCGACAGCTTTTTTCCGCATTTGCGCGCCGCCGAGCAGCGCGGCATCCGCCCGCGCGTGCTGCGCCTGCCGCGGATCGCGCTCGACATCGACACCCCGGCCGATGTCGCCGCTCTTCTGCGCCACCCGGCCCGGAGCCGGGCGCAGGCCCTGCTTGCCGAATGCTGTGCCGCCGCCGGTGATCACCCCGGCGCGGCGGTTGGAGAACCCCGAGGATGACCGAACACCAGATTTTGGCCCGGCTTGGCCCAAGCCAGCGGCTCGGCGCCGATGATGCGCTCGCTCTTGCCGAGAGCGACGCGGTCGGGCTCGGCGCATTGACGGAGGCGGCGGCGAGGCTGCGCGATCAGGGTCATGGCCCGATCGTGACCTATTCGCCCAAAGTCTTCATCCCGCTGACACAGCTCTGCCGCGACGTGTGCCATTATTGCACCTTCGCCCATCCGCCGCGGCCGGGCGAGCCGGTTTATCTCAGCGCCGACGAGGTGCTGGCGATCGCCCGCGCCGGCGCCGCCGCCGGTTGCCGCGAGGCGCTGTTTACGCTCGGGGACAAGCCGGAATTGCGCTATGCCGCCGCCCGCGAGGCGCTCGCAGCGCTCGGTCATGACACGACCCTTTCCTATCTCGCCGCGATGGCGCAGCTGGTGCTGCGTGAAACCGGCCTGTTGCCGCATCTCAATCCCGGGGTCATGACGCGGGCCGATCTCGATCGGTTGCGCCGGGTTTCGGCCTCGCAAGGGATCATGCTCGAAACCGCGTCCGAACGGCTGGGCGAGCGCGGCGGGCCGCATTTCGGCTCGCCCGACAAGGCGCCGGCGATGCGGCTGGCGACCATTCGCGCCGCCGGTGAAGCCGCCGTGCCGTTCACCTCGGGCATCCTGATCGGCATCGGCGAAACGCGCCGTGAGCGGGTCCAGTCGCTGCTGGCCCTGCGCGACCTCCACGACCGGTATGGCCACATCCAGGAAATCATCATCCAGAATTTCCGCGCCAAGCCGGGGACCCGCATGGGGGCTGCGCCCGAGCCCGAGCTTGCCGACCATCTGTGGACGATTGCAATCGCCCGGCTGATTTTCGGGCCGGCGATGAGCATCCAGGCGCCGCCCAATCTCAACCCCGCCGCTTTGGCCGAG
>JAJPIH010000052.1 GCA_021324875.1 Alphaproteobacteria bacterium | reverse complement strand
TCCTGCTGATCGGCATCGTCAAAAAGAATGCGATCATGATGATCGACTTCGCCCTCGACGCCGAGCGCAGCCTCGGCCTCAATTCACGCGAGGCGATCTACCAGGCGTGCCTCAAACGCTTCCGGCCGATCATGATGACAACGATGGCGGCGATGCTCGGTGCGGTTCCGTTGGCGATCGGTTTGGGCGAGGGCGCCGAACTGCGCCGGCCGCTCGGCATCTCGATTGTCGGCGGGCTGATGGTCAGCCAGGTGCTGACGCTCTACACCACTCCCGTTATTTACCTCTATCTCGATCGCTTCCGGCTATGGGCGCAGCGCCGCTGGCGCGTCCGCTGGCCACGACTGACCGCCGGGCGGGTCCCCGAACCGGGCGAATGATCGATCAACAAGGCAAGCGGCGCCGGGCGGTGACCGGCGCCATCATTGCGGCTGCGTTGCTCCCGGGCGCCATGGCGGCGTGTACGGCCGGACCCGATTACCGCCGGCCGAATGCGCCGGTCCCGGCCGCATACAAGGAGGCGCGCCCGCAACCGGGGTGGAAAGTGAGCCAGCCGGGCGTCGCCGATAACGGGGCGTGGTGGTCGGTCTACTATGATCCGGTATTGGATGGGCTCGAACGCCGCATCGACATTTCCAATCAAAACCTGAAGGCCGCCGCCGCAGCGCTGCAACAGGCCGAAGCCATCGTCGCCGAAGCCCGCGCCGGCTTTTTCCCGACCGCAGCCGTCAACCTTTCGGCGCAGCGGTCCAAGGCGGTTGGCGTGACGTCCTCCTCCGGTGGTGCCGTCGCCGCGGGCGGCCGCGGAATTGTCTCGAATTTGTTCAGCGACCAGGTCGCCGCGAGCTGGACCCCCGATTTGTGGGGCCAGATCCGCCGCCAGGTCGAGGCCGGCGTTGCCAATGCTCAGGCCAGCGCGGCCGATCTCGCCAGCGCCAGGCTGTCGGCGCAAGGTACGCTCGCCGGTGATTATCTACAATTGCGCATTGCCGATGAGTTGAAGCAGTTGCTCGATCAATCGGCCAAGGCTTACGCCGAATCGCTGCGGATCACCCAGAACCAATATGCTGCCGGAATCGCCGCCCAGTCCGATGTTTCCCAGGCCGAGGCGCAACTCAGAGCAACGCAGGCACAAGCGATCGCGACCGGGGTCACGCGCGCCGAATTTGAGCATGCTATCGCCGTGCTGATCGGGGTGCCGCCAGCGGCCCTCACGATCGCGCCGACCAGTTTCAGAATCGTGGTTCCCGATATCCCGCCGGGGCTGCCCTCGGCATTGCTCGAGCGTCGCCCGGACATCGCTGCGGCGGAGCGAGCCATGGCCGCCGCCAATGCCGAAATCGGCGTGCAGGTTGCCGCCTTCTATCCTTCGATCACCTTGACCGGCAGTGGCGGCACGCAAGCCGCCGTATTCGGTCAGCTGTTCAACGCCTCAAGCGGATTTTGGTCGATCGCTGCCAATCTCGCCGAGACCGTGTTTGAAGGCGGATTGCGCAACGCCCAAGTCCAAGCCGCCATCGCCGTCTTCAACCAGGATCTCGCCAATTATCGCCAGACCGTGCTGACCGCGTTTCAGCAAGTCGAAGATCAGCTGGCTGCGTTGCGCATCCTTGCCGAGCAGGCGCGGGTACAGGACGCGGCGCTGGCGGCGGCGAACGAGGCGGTGCGTGTGTTGAACAACCAGTATCTTGCCGGCACCGTCGCCTATACGAGCGTGATCGTCGCCGAGCAGACGGCGCTCACCGATGCCGAAACCGCGCTGACCATCCGCGAAAACCAGCTTGTCGCCAGCGCCAGCCTGATCCAGGCGCTGGGCGGCGGCTGGAACGCCTCCCAATTGCCGGGTCGCGAAGAGATCGAGCAGGCCGCGCCGCTCAATTTCAACCCGTTGCCGCCGGTGATACCGGTGCAAGGGCAATAGGGCCACCCCCCAGGCCCCTCGTCTCCGCGGACAAGCGCGCCCGAGAAGTGCGCGTCAATGGGGATGGCGGGCGTGCCGAGGCAAGTGACCGGAATTTGCGGCGGCCAGCTCGTCCGGAAAATCGTCTAATACCCTGATCTGTCGCCGCCATCATCAGCCAAAGATGCCGGGATCCAACGGGCAGAATGACGGGACCGCCTTCTAGAGCGTCGAATCCACCGGGTTTAATGGCGTCCCGGCGCCGATGATGATGAGCACTATGTCTACGCCATGGCCCTATGAACCCAAGAAATTTCGATCGTCTGGCATTGCAAGCCGAGTGCTAGCCAGGCGTGCAGCGCGTTCGTCCGCCTTCTGTCCCAGCCACATTGCCAACATTCGGCATCCGTAGGTGAGAACGGCCATGATGACGAAGCCCCCCAAGTCACCCCAATCCCCATGCACCAAGGCCGCCAACATCGCGATTGGCACAACGCCGACGCCGAAAATGACCAAGCCGAGAATGACCGCGAACAGCCCCCAGACCGTGTAGGTGAACGCCATTCCCCAGACCCACATGATCGCGCCGAAAGCAAACGAAGCAATCATGTATCCAAGCGCGGAAAAGGCCCACGTTGGAGGGATGAGCGCAAGCGGCCCAAGCACGAAAAGCGAGACCGCAAGTGTGATCTCAAAGGCTGTCGGAGTCCATTTCAGTACCCAAAGACTGAACGATGCCGCACCGACCAGCAATCCGACGCCGATTGCCAACATCCCGACCATTACCAACAGGCCTAGAAC
>JAJPIH010000279.1 GCA_021324875.1 Alphaproteobacteria bacterium | reverse complement strand
TATAGCGGTGCGACAGCTCGACCGCGGCGCGCAACGCATCCACCGTATAGCGGACCTTGTGGTGACGCTCGTAATAGGGTTTCAGCCCGCGCAGGATTTTGATCGAGTCCTCGACCGAAGGTTCATTCACGTCGATTTTCTGGAAGCGACGGACGAGAGCGCGATCTTTCTCGAAATAGATGCGGTATTCCTTGTAAGTCGTCGAGCCGATGCAGCGGATTGTCCCGCCGGCCAGCGCCGGTTTTAGCAGGTTCGAGGCATCCATCGCGCCGCCGCTGGTTGCGCCGGCCCCAATGACGGTATGGATCTCATCGATAAACAGGATCGCGCCGGGCTGCGCTTCGAGCTCGGAGAGCACCGCCTTCAGGCGCTCCTCGAAATCGCCACGGTAACGGGTTCCGGCCAATAGCGAGCCCATATCGAGCGCGTAGATTGTCGCGTTCAGCAGAACCTCGGGGACTTCGCGCTGAACGATGCGCCGCGCCAGCCCTTCGGCGATTGCCGTTTTGCCGACACCCGGCTCGCCAACATAAAGCGGGTTGTTCTTCGAACGCCGACACAAAATCTGGATGGTACGCTCGACCTCGGCTTCGCGGCCGATCAGCGGATCGATGCGCCCGCCCTTGGCCTTTTTGTTGAGGTTGACGCAATACGCATCGAGCGCATCGTGGCTGCGTTTTTGCGATTTGTCGGCGCGTTCGTCGTCATCGGTGCCTTGAACGCGGCGGGTCTCGGAACGGCCGGGGGCCTTGGCGATGCCATGCGAAATGTAATTGACCGCATCGAACCGGGTCATGTCCTGCTCTTGCAGGAAATAGACGGCATGGCTTTCGCGCTCGGCGAACATCGCCACCAGCACATTGGCGCCGGTTACCTCCTCGCGGCCCGAGGATTGCACATGGATCGCAGCGCGTTGGAGGACCCGCTGGAAGCTGGCTGTCGGCTTTGCGTCGTCCTTATGTGCCGACACGAGATTGCCCAGCTCGTTGTCGACATATCCCAGCAGGTCGCGGCGCAGGCGCTCGAGATCGACGCTGCAGGCGCGCAACACCGCTACCGCGTCCTGGTCCTCGGTCAGCGCCAGCAGCAAATGTTCGAGGGTCGCGTATTCGTGCCGCCGGTCGTTGGCATAGGCGAGAGCGCGATGCAGCGATTTTTCGAGATTGCGTGACAGCACGCTCGACCTTCCTTCCTTAGCTAATCCTTCTCCAGCGTGCACTGCAGCGGATGCTGGTGCTGCCGGGCGAAGTCCATGACTTGGGTCACCTTTGTTTCGGCGACCTCGTAGGTGTACACGCCGCACACGCCGACCCCGCGCCGGTGCACATGCAGCATGATCCGCGTTGCCTCCTGCCGGGTCTTGCTGAAAAAGCGCTCCAAAATGTGGACGACGAACTCCATCGGCGTGTAGTCGTCATTCAGCATCAACACCTTGTACATCGAGGGCTTTTTCGTCTTCGGCTAGGCCTTGACGACTACGCCGGTGCCCGGTCCTTCCTCGCCACGCTTTCCGATGTCGCTCATTTCGATCCAGGCCGATCGCCTTGTTCCGTACCATGATATTGGCTTTCCGGCGGGCCGGAAAACCATTTTTCGTCGCCGCAGCAAACTCGCGACCGCGTGCGCGGCTGAGCTATTCGGGCCGATAGGGCCGGCGCAGCAGCAGCTCGATTGTCGCATCGATCGAAGCACCGCGGTGCAGTACCGCCTCGACAGCCGCGCAAATCGGCATCTCGACGCCGAGGCTCGCGGCCATCGCCGTCACCGCTCGCGCGGTTGCCACCCCTTCGATTACGCCATGCCGGCCGGACAGCGCCTCCTCGAGCGACGCGCCGGCGCCGATGGCGAGACCCAAGGCGTAATTTCGCGATTGTCCGGGCGTGCAGCTGAGCACGATGTCGCCCAGCCCGGAAAGCCCGCTAAAGGTTTCCGCCCGCGCGCCTTTGGCAAGCCCGAGCCGGACCATCTCGGCGAGCCCGCGGGTGATGATCGCGGCCCGCGCATTGTCGCCAAAGCCGCGACCGGCGACGACGCCGCAACCGATCGCCAGCACATTCTTGACCGCACCGCCGAGCTCGACGCCGACCAGATCGGTCGACAGATAGGGGCGGAACCGGCTGCTGCCGAGCGCGGTCACAAAACCTTGTGCAAAAGTGTCGTCGGCGCTGGCGATGACCACTGCGGTCGGCAGGTCGCGCGCCACCTCGGCGGCAAAACTCGGCCCGGACAAGACCGCGAACCGCCCGTCGGCGAACACCTCGCGGCCGATTTCCGACATCAATTCGAGGGTGCCGATCTCGATGCCTTTGGCGCAAAACAGCAGCGATGCCCGGTGCGCGATCAGCTCCCGCAACCGGAGGAGAAGCGCGCGCATCGCCTGGGCGGGGACGGCCAGCACCAACGCCTCGGCGGTGACCGCCCGGCAGAGATCACTGGTCGCGACAATCGCGGGATCGAGCCGGATACCGGGCAGGTAGCGCGGGTTCTCGTGCCGCTCGTTCACCCAGTGCACGATCTCGGGGTCGCGACCCCAAAGGAACACCGAAGTGCCGGCGCGGCGCGCCGCGATCGCCAGGGCGGTGCCCCATCCGCCGGCACCGATGACAGCGAGCCGCCGCACCCCTCACCCCCACGCTCCGGCGCCCCGCCCTTGCGATGGCGCCGGATCGAGCGGCCAGCGCGGGCGCGGAGCGGCGGACAAATCGTCGACGAGCCCGAGCTTCAGCCGTTCGATGCCGGCCCTGGCGATCATCGCCGCATTGTCGGTGCATAACGCCGGCGGCGGCGCGACAAAATCGAGGCTGTTTGCTCGCGCCAGCTCGGCAAGCCGCGCGCGCAGCTGCGCGTTGGCCGCAACCCCGCCGGCGGCAACCAAGGTCCTCCCCGCCGGGCAATTGCCTAAAAACCAGGCAATGGCATTGGCGGTGCGGTCGCACAACGCATCGCAGATCGCCAGTTCAATCGCCGCCGCCAGATCGCTTTGGTCGCGAGCGGAGAGCGGGGCTCGCTGCGCTGTAATGTGGCGGACCGCGGTTTTGAGCCCCGAAAACGAAAAATCGCATCCGGGGCGGCCGGCGAGCGGGCGTGGCAGGGCGAAGTGCCGCGGATCCCCGCCCCGCGCCGCGCGCTCGAGCGCGGGACCGCCGGGATAGCCAAGCCCGATCAGCTTGGCGGTTTTGTCGAAGGCTTCCCCGGCGGCGTCGTCGAGGGTCGTGCCCAGGCGTCGGAACCGTCCAACCCCGAGGCAAGCAAGAAGCTGGCAGTGGCCGCCCGAAACCAGCAGCAGCAGATAGGGAAATGGGACCGCGGTGCAAAGCCTGGCGCTTAGCGCATGAGCCTCAAGGTGGTTGATCGCGAGAAACGGCTTGCCAGCCGCCCAGGCGGTTCCTTTCGCCATCATCGTCCCGACAATCAGACCGCCAATCAGTCCGGGACCGGTTGCCGCGGCGACCCCGTCGACCTTGTCGAGCGCAATGCCGGCCTCGTTGAGCGCGTACCCGATCAGCGGTGCGAGGGGGTCGAGATGGGCGCGGGCCGCGATCTCGGGTACGACCCCGCCGTAATGGCGGTGCTCGTCGAGTTGCGAACGCACCAGATTGGCGCGGATGCGTGGCTGCGGTTCACCATCCTCAACCACGGCGGCGGCGGT
>JAJPIH010000287.1 GCA_021324875.1 Alphaproteobacteria bacterium | reverse complement strand
GTTGAAATCGTTGACCCGGTAGCCTCCGAGCGTGGCCTGCAGGGCGGTGAAGATGTCGCTGATGCTGATGCCCAAGGTTTCGGCCCGCTCGCGATCGATATCGAGCCGGATCAGCGGCGTCGAGGCGCCGTAGGTCGTGAACACCCTGTCCAGCCTCGAATCCTCGTTTGCCGCCTGGACCAGACCGCGCGCGACCGCGGCGACCTCGCCCGCCGGCGCCCCGCCGTAGGACTGCAATTGGTAGTCAAAGCCGGCGCCGGTGCCGAGGCCGATAATCGGCGGCAAGTTGAACGGAACCACCACCGCCGCCGGGATTTTCAAAAACTGTTTGCGCAGGTCGGCGAGCACGCCCCACACGCTCTTGCTGGCGCCATGGCGGGCGTCGAACGGCTTAAGGGTCACAAAAAACGTCGCCTTGTTCGATTGGTTGATGCTGTCGATCAGGCTGTAACCGACAATCGCGGTCACCGCCTCGACCCCCGGCGTCGCTTTGGTCATGCGCTCGACTTCGGACGCGACGTCGGCGGTGCGGTTGAGCGAGGCGCCTTCGGGGAGTTGCGCCTCCATCAGCAGCGCCCCCTGATCCTCTTCGGGCAGAAAACCGGCCGGCACCAGCCGGCCAAAGCCGACGATCAGCGCGAGCATGACCGCGACCGCCGCCACGGTCACCAGGCCGCGCGGCGCGATCCGGGCGACCACCGCGGCATAGCCGCGCTGCAACCCGTCGATGCCGCCCTGCAACAGCCGGATCAGACGCCCGGGTGTCCGGCCGTGCCGGAGCAGAAGCGCACACAAGGCCGGCGACAAGGTCAGCGCGTTGACCGCGGAAATCAGCATCGACACCGACACCGCGATCGCGAATTGCTGATAAAGCCGGCCGACGATGCCGGGGATGAAGGCGACCGGCACAAACACCGACAGCAGCACCAGCGTGATGGCGATGATCGGCGCGGTGATCTGGGCCATCGCCGCCTTGGTCGCATCGGCCGGCGACATTTCCGGATGGGCGCTGATTGTGTGCTCGACCGCCTCGACCACAACGATCGCGTCGTCGACGACGATGCCGATCGCCAAGACCAGCGCCAACAGCGAGATCGTATTGGCGGAGAGGCCCAGCGCCAGCATCGCGGCAAAGGCGCCGATCAGCGCCACCGGCACCGCGATGATCGGCACCAGCGTGGCGCGCAGACTGCCGAGAAACACAAAAACGACCAGGGCAACCAGCACAAAGGCCTCGATCAAGGTCGTCATCACCTTGTGGATCGAGGCGTTGACAAACACGGTTGTGTCGTAGGGGATCTCCCAGGTCACATCCTCGGGAAAGCGCTGCGCCATATCTTCCATGGCCTGGCGCACCGCCTTGCCGGTCGCAACCGCGTTGGCCCCCGGCGCCAGATAGATCCCCATCGCCGCCGCCGGGCTGCCGCTGAAGGTCGAGAACACATCTCCCGATTGCGCGCCAAGCTCGATCTTGGCCACATCCCGCACCCGGATCAGCGAGCCGTTGGGTTCGGCGCGCACGATGATCGCGCCAAACTGTTCGGGCGTTTCGAGCCGCCCCTGGGTGATCAGCGGGATCATCCGTTGCCGGGCCTCAACGACCGGCGCCGCGCCGATGCGGCCGACCGCGGCCTGGATGTTTTGCGCGCGCACCGCGTTGATGACGTCTTGCGGCGTCAGTCCGAGCCCGGTCAGCCGGTCCATGTCGAGCCAAATACGCATCGCATAATCTTGCTGACCGAACAGCGTTGCCTGGCCGACGCCCGGGATGCGGCTGATCGTGTCGCGGATATTGATCACCAAGTAATTGGACAGAAACAAGCTGTCATAGGTGCCTTTTGGCGAACGCAGCACCACCACCTGCAGAATGGCCGAGGATTTTTTGTCGACCTTGACCCCCTGCTGTTGCACCTCGGTCGGCAGCCGCGACATCGCCCGCTGCACCCGGTTCTGGACATTGACGGTATTGGTTTCGGGGTCGGTCCCGACCGCGAACGACACGGTCAGGTTGTAGGAGCCGTCATTGCCCGAGAACGAGCGCATATACAGCATCCCGGTAACACCGTTGATTTCGCTCTCGATAACCTGGGCCACGGTCTGTTCGACTACTTCGGCATTGGCGCCGGGATAGCTCGTGGTGATCGAGACTTCGGGAGGGACGATGTCGGGGAATTGGGCGATCGGGATCACCGCCAGCGCCACCAGTCCGGCCAAGGTGATCAGGATCGAAATGACGATCGCCAGCCGCGGGCGATCGACAAATATGGCCGAGATCATCGGCGCCTCCGCTGCGCGTGCCGGTCAGGCGGGCGGCGCCGGGCTCGGCGCCACGGTCATGCCAGGACGGATGCGCGCCTGGCCTTGGACGACGACGCGGTCGCCGGCGGCGAGACCGTCCTGGACAATCGCGGTGCCGTCACGCCGCATTTCGACTTTGACGCGGCGCAAATTCGCCTTGTTCTGGGCGTCGACGACAAAAACATAGGTCCCGGCCTGGTCTTGGGCGATCGCCGCTTGCGGAATGATCAGGGCCTGGACGGGCTTGCCCATTTCGAGCACGACGCGCACGCTCATGCCGTCGGCGAGCAGCCCTTTGGGGTTTGGAAAAACCGCGCGCAGCGGGATCGAATCGGTGTTCGGATCGGCCTGCACCCCGACAAAGTCGATCTTTCCCGGCTCGGGATAAATCGAGCCGTCGGCGAGACGCAGGCGGGCGACAATCGCTCCGAGCTGATCGGCCGGGACGTCGCGGCGCGCCTCCAGCAACTGGCGCTGACTGACATTGAAGACGACCTGGATCGGGTCCTCTTTGACCACGGTCGCCAGCACGCCGCTGTTCGGCCCGACAAGGTTGCCGGGCGAATACAAAGCCTGGCCGATGCGGCCGGCAATCGGGCTCTTGATCTGCGTATAGGACAGGTCGACTTCGGCCGCCTGTTGCGCGGCCTTGGCCTGTTCCAGCGCAGCCTGCGCCTTGAGCAGCGTCGATTCGCGCAGATCGAGTTCGGATTGCGGGATGGTCTTGGTCTTGATCAGCTCGCGACCGCGACGCGCCTGCAGATCGGCGAGATTGAGCGCGGCCTGGGCGGCGGCGACCTCGGCTTTGCGCTGCGCCAAAACCGCTTCGAACGGCGCCGGATCAAGGGTGAAGACGGTCTGGTCGGCCTTGACCTGTTCGCCCTCGGTAAAGAGCCGCGGCCCGAGATAGCCCGTCTCCCGGGCGCGCAGATCGACCTTGTCGACGGCCTTGACGCGCCCGACGAATTCGGCGGTCCCGGAGACGTCGCGCAGGGCTGCGGCGGCCACGAGAACCGCGGGTGTGACCGGCTGCGCCGAGCCCGGGACCGCGGCGAACGCGATCACCGCCACGGCCGCGAGCACCGCCGCGAGGCCGCGAAAACCAGAGATGTGGCAGTGGCTCATTTCACCCCCAACGCGCCGCAGGCCGGTCGGTCACAATGCGCCCCCGCTCCCTTTCTTTCTTTTAAGCCGGTCGGGCGCCAGGCGATACAGGGTTGAGGGCGGGGCGCGGCGGCCGAGTATCGAATGCTCGGTACAAACCCCGGGTGCGGCGGCGTCGCGCTGGGCGCGCTGGCTGACACGATCGACCAAGCGTGTTGACATCGCCTCGGCGCCGGCTTATCTGCGAAAGCCCCGAGGCGCCCAGGTGGCGGAATTGGTAGACGCGCTAGATTCAGGTTCTAGTGGGCGAAAGCTCGTGGAAGTTCGAGTCTTCTCCTGGGCACCATCGCCCGGCACGATCGGGTCCGGCCTCGACGCCGAATGACAAACTGGCTGCATCGCGGCGATCTCCCCGACGGCATCGAATTCGGGCCGGTGGTGGCGGTCGACACCGAGGCGATGGGTCTCAACCCGCACCGCGACCGCTTGTGCCTGGTGCAGCTCTCGGCCGGCGACGGTGACGCGCATCTGGTGCAATTCTGGCCGGGCAGCTACGATTCGCCCCGCCTTGGCCGCCTGCTCGCCGATCCTTGTGTCGTCAAACTGTTTCATTTCGCACGGTTCGACCTCGCCATGATCTACCGTTATCTCGGGGTCATGGCGGTGCCGGTTTACTGCACCAAGATCGCCTCGCGGATCGCCCGCACCTTTACCGACCGCCATGGTTTGCGCGATTTGTGCAAGGATCTGCTCGGCGTCGACCTGTCAAAACAGCAGCAAAGCTCGGATTGGGGAGCCGAAGTCTTGAGCGAAGAGCAGCTGCGCTACGCGGCCGC
>JAJPIH010000335.1 GCA_021324875.1 Alphaproteobacteria bacterium | reverse complement strand
CTTTCCGACCTTGATGACCGCCGAGAAAATCGCCGATGCGATGCTCGCGAACTGAACGCTTTCAGGGGTCGGCCGCCGGCATCTTGGGGCGCCGCGCGAGGCGTTGGTTTGGTCCTCGCAATGGTCCTTGTCTTCCGAGAGATCCGGCCCGACTATTTCGGGTTCGAGCGGCGAGCGTGTCGCCGCTAGACCGGATGGCTTGGCCGTGAGCGACGAAAAGATCACCCTCGAACTCTTGGGTGCGCGCGTGATGGCGTTGACAGCGGACGTACGCGATCTGCAGAACAGATTTACCGGCGTCGAGCTGCGCCTCTCAGCATTGGAGCAGCGTTTCTCGGGCTTGGAGCAGCGTTTCTCGGGTTTGGAGCAGCGTTTTTCGGCGGTGGAAGGTCGGCTGGGGGTCCTCGAAGACCGGGTGGGACGCGTGCTCGCTCTGGTCGTGCGCATTGCCGAGCGTCAGGGGATCGGTCCGCACGAATGACCGCGGAGCGCGTTGCCTCGCAGCCGGGTGCGCGGTGTTGCCGCTATAATTGTCCGAGAAGCCGGTCGCACCCCGCCAGGTTTCCCGTTGCTGCGCCGGTCCGGGGACTTGTCGACGAATTCGGCCATGATTGCCCATTTGCGGCCGCGAGATGCTGGCGCGTCTAATGTCTTGGGTAACACGGTAAGCGTTTGCCAATTTTCGCGCGACAGCGAGATTGCGCCGCCAGCCGGCATTGCCGGGATCGGCTTGCGCCAGCCGTTGCATCGGATGCGTCCGCATTTCGCTGAACCCGCTGCCGAGGATCATCACCTCCGTCAAGACAACCTAGCCGCGATCGGTGGAGGTCGGGTCGAAAAGCCACGCCTCGCTCCGGGCGGAGGACGATGGTCATGGCGGGTCAGCGGCGGCAAGCCGTCGCGTGCGCGGTTGGCGCGGCGGGCCGCCTTTCGCTAGGATGCGCCGGCGACAAGGAGGCACAAATGCGTTTCGGGGTATTCGATCATCTCGACGACAGCGGCAGTCCGCTGCAGCAGCATTTCGAAGACCGGCTCAAACTCGTCGAGGCCTATGACCGCGCCGGCTTCTATGGCTATCACCTGGCCGAGCATCACAACACGCCGCTCGGCTATGCGCCCTCGCCCAGCGTGTTTCTCGCCGCCGTTGCGCAGCGCACCAAAAAACTCAAATTCGGGCCGATGGTGTATCTGTTGCCGCTCTACCATCCGCTGCGCCTGATCGACGAGATCTGCATGCTTGATCAGATGAGCGGCGGCCGCTTTCTCTACGGCGTCGGGCGCGGCATCTCACCGGTCGAAGTCGGTTTTTACGGCGTGAATTTCGACACCGGGGCTGAGCAGTTTCGCGAAGCTTTCGAAGCAATCCGCATCGGCCTGACCGAGGACGAGCTGACCTATCACGGCAAGTTCTACGATTTCGACCATGTGCCGATCGCGATGAATCCGCTGCAAAAGCCTTATCCCGAATTGTGGTACGGCACGAGCCGCCCTGACAGCATCCCATGGGCGGCCGAGCGCGGGGCCCATATCGTAACCCTGCGCGACACCCAGGCGGCGCGCGCGATCATCGATCTTTACAAATCGGAATGGGAAAAGCGCGGGCGCTCGCAAGCCGATTTGCCGCTGATGGGGATCAACCGGCATATCGTCGTGGCCGACAGTGAGCCCGAGGCGCGCGCCACGGCGCGGCGGGGTTACAGGCCGTGGCGGCGGCACATGGAGCATCTGTGGGCCAAATATGATGTGCCTTTTCCGCTCGCCCAATCGTTACCAGCGGAATGGGATGACCTGCAGGACAAGGGCCATGCGATCGCCGGCACCCCCGCCCAGGTGCGCGATTACGTCCTCAACGTGACCGAGGCCGCGGGGGCGAGTTATTTCGTTTGCGATTTCGCGTTTGGCACGATCACCCGCGACGAGGCGATGCGGTCGGTCGAATTGTTCGCGCGCGAGGTCATGCCGGCCTTCGCCTGAGCTGTTGCTGGAGGAGATGTGATGGGTGTGATGACCGAATTTGCCCGCCCCGACGGGGTGGCAACCCGAGGCTATCTGGCGATGGCCGGACATGGCTGTCCGGGCGTCGTTGTGATCCAGGAATGGTGGGGGCTCAATGACCAGATTTGCGGGGTTGCCGACCGCTTTGCCCGTGCCGGCTACAACGCCCTGGCGCCCGATCTTTATCGCGGCCGGCTGACAACCTCGCCTGACGAGGCCAACCACCTGATGAGCGGTCTCGACTTCGCCGACGCCACGCACCAAGATCTGCGCGGCGCGGCCATACGCCTCGGCGAGCACAGCGACAAGGTCGCGGTGATGGGGTTTTGCATGGGCGGGGCGCTGACCATCGCCGCCGCCGTCCATGTTCACGAGGTTACCGCCGCGGTGTGCTTTTATGGCATCCCGCCCAAAGACTTTGCCGATCCGGCCAGGATCCGGGTGCCGCTCCAGGGGCATTTCGCTAACCGCGACGATTGGTGCACGCCAGCCGCGGTGAATGAGCTCGAGCAGACGTTGAAGGCCGCCGGGGCCAGCTGCGAAATCTACCGCTACGACGCGGCGCATGCTTTTTGCAACGAGCGCAGTGCGGCTTACGACGTCGCCGCAGCCAACCTTGCCTGGGAGCGCATGACCACATTTTTGCAGGCTCGGCTCGGCTAAGCGGCGCAGCACGGGCCCGTTGTCGCGATCGGTCCGCGGGCCATGCCACGCGATGAGGGCTGAGCCGGTGCCGGCCGGCTTCCCTCGCGCGCGCCCCCCTGATCACGCGATCAAGATCAGCAACCTTGGTGCCGGGTTCGCCGGCGGCGCGCGAGCTTAGCGCCGCAGCCGAAGCTGGTAATGGCTTGTGCCGGCGGCGGGCGGGTCAAAGCACTTGATCGGCGGCGGCGGGCCCTCGAACCGTTCGATCTCAACCCGGGTGAGCTGGCCGGTGCATCCCTGGGCCAGCTTTGAGGTGCCGATGTCGGCCGTCAGCACGTTCGGATTGCCATGCACGCAAAGCCATCGATCGGTGCCGGGATCCTCGGGGTCGTACCAGGCGCCGGTGGCCAATTGCACCACGCCCGGACGCACCGCCTCACTGACCACCGCGCCGGCTAGGCACGCGCCGCGCTCGTTGTAAACCCGCATGATGTCGCCGTCCTTGATCCCGCGTTGGCCGGCGTCATGCGGATGGATGCGCAAAGGCTCGCGGCCCTTGATTTTCGCGGCCTGGCTGGTTGCGCCAAAGTCGAGCTGGCTGTGCAACCGGGTCGCAGGCTGGTTGGCGACAAGGCATAACGGGTAACGCGCCGCCTCGGCGCCGGTCTGGTCGACCGGTGAGAGCCAGGTTGGATGACCCGGGCAATCGGCATAACCGAAGCCTGCGATCTTTGTCGAAGAAATCTCGATACGGCCGCTCGGCGTCGGCAGCGGGGCGGCGTCGGGGTCGCGGCGGAAGGCGCGAAGCGGGCCGCCGTCGTTCGGCAAAGTCGGGAGCAGCAGCTCGCCCTGGTTCCAGAATGTCTCGAAATCGGGAGCCTCGAAACCGGCTTGTTCGAGCGCGCGGCGGGTGGGCTCGTAGATCGCCGAGAGCCACTGCCGGGGCGAGCGGCCCTCAGTGAAGGCCTCGCCAAACCCTAGCCGGTCGGCGATCCCGGCGAAGATCTGGTAATCGTTGCGCGCGTTTCCGTAGGGGGCGATCACCTGATGCATCGCAATTATCAGCGGGTCGCCTCCGGCGGCGCCGATGTCGTCGCGCTCCAAAGTGATCGTTGCCGGCAAGACGATATCGGCATGGCGCGCCGTGGCCGTCCACACCGAATCGTGGACAATGACCGTCTCCGGGCGGGCAAAGGCGCGGCGCAGCCGGTTCAAATCCTGGTGATGGTGAAACGGGTTGCCGCCGGCCCAGTAGACCAGGCGGATGTCGGGGTAGGTCAGGCGGCGGCCGTTATAATCGAAGGCCCCTCCGGGCTGCAGCAGCATGTCGGCGAGGCGGGCAACCGGGATGAAGTCGTCGATGCGGTTGCGCCCGATCGGCAGGGTCGGCAGCGGCGCCGCCACGGGCGGTTTGCCGGTATTCGATGTCGAACCCAGCGCGTAGGCAAAGCCGCCACCCGGGCGACCGATCTCGCCAAGGATGGCGGCCAGCACCAACGCCATCCATACCGGCTGCTCGCCATAACGGGCACGCTGCAGGGATTGCGCGCAGGTTATCAGGGTGCGCCGGCTCGCAATCCGCCGTGCCAGCGCGGTGATCTCTGGCGCGGATAGGCGGCAGATATCGGCGGCCCAGGCGGCGTTTTTCGGTTGGCCGTCGCTGGCGCCCAAAAGGTACCGCTCGAATTTGTCCCAGCCGACGCAATAGCGGGCGAGAAAGCTGCGGTCGTGCCGGCCTTCGGCGACCAGCGTATGGGCGAGGCCGAGCATAAGCGCCACATCGGTGCCGGGGACGATCGGGTGCCAAATTGCTCCGGTCGCCGCCGGCAAATCGTCGCTGATCGGGCTGACCAGGTGAAACTCCACCCCGCGCCGCGCTGCGGCGGCCAGTCGCTCGGCGGCGATATGCCGGCTTGTGCCGCCGCCGCCGACATCGTTGTTCTTGAGCGCCATGCCTCCGAAGGCGAGGACCAGAGCGCCTTCGGCGACAAGCTCGTCCCAGCTCACATTGGTCCCGGCAACAAAGCCTTGCGGGCCGACGATATGGGGCAGGATCACGGTCGCCGCCCCGGAGCTGTAGCTGTTGACCGAGCGGACATATCCGCCGGCGAGGTTCAGGAAGCGATGGATCTGGTGCTGCGCGTCGTGAAAACGCCCGGCGCTGGCCCAGCCATAAGAGCCGCCAAAGACGGCGCGCGGACCGTGTTCGGCATAGACGCGGCGCAGCTCCGTCGCCGCCATATCGAGCGCCT
>JAJPIH010000121.1 GCA_021324875.1 Alphaproteobacteria bacterium | reverse complement strand
GCACCACCGGCAGCGGCAATCTGCTCTACGGTCCGGGCAGCGGCGCCTTTTCGCTGACCTTCACGCCAACCTACCAATACAAATATTTCTTCGCGCGTGGTGAAGTCTCCTTCGTCAAGGCCAACAACATCACCAGCGGCGATGCGTTTGGCAGCGGCGGGACGGCGAACACCCAGACGCGGCTCTTGGTCGAGACAGGCATCCTGTTCTAAGGCGGTTCGATCGCGGCAGCGTGTGGCGCCGCGCCGCAAGCGCGAGCCGTCCGCGCGATCGACATTGGCTGCGGGCGGCTCCTTAGCTATATAGACCAGGGCTCGCCTTCCCCTGCCCTGGAAAGCGCCGCGTGCCGGGTCCCGACCTCGTCATCTTCGATTGCGACGGTGTCCTCGTCGACAGCGAGATGATTTTTGCCCGCGTGCTCGGAGAATGTCTGAGCGAAGCCGGGTTCCCGGCGACCACCTCCGAAGCATTGCAGCTCGGCTTTGGCAAGCACCGCGACACGCTCAACGCGGCGATTGTGGCTCGCTACGGCCGGCCGCTGCCGGATGGGTTTATCGAAGCGGTACGCGTTCGAAGTGCCATGGCCCTCGAGCGCGAACTGAAGCCGATGCCGGGTGTGACGGAATTGCTGGCGGCGCTGCCGACCGCGCGCTGCGTCGCCTCGAACGGCCATTTGCCGCGCGTGCGCGAGCGTCTGACGCTGACCGGCCTTTTGGTATTCTTCGAGCCGCATGTCTTCAGCGCCACCCAGGTCGCCGCCGGCAAACCCGCCCCCGATCTTTTTCTGCTGGCCGCGCAACAACTGGGGGTGTCACCCGCCCTCTGCACCGTCGTCGAGGACAGCATCTTTGGCGTCGCCGCCGCCGTCGCCGCAGGGATGCCGGTGGTCGGGTTTTGCGGGGGCAGCCATTGCCGACCGGATCACGCCAGCGCACTCCTCGCCGCCGGATGCGCGCAGGTCTTCGACCGGATGAGCGAACTTTCCGCCTTTCTTTGTCGAGCACGCTGATGCGCGTCATCCAGATATCCGACACCCATTTGAGCGCGGAAAAGCCGCATTTCCTCGACAACTGGCGGCCGCTGGCCGATTGGATCAAGGCACAACGACCCGACCTGGTCATCCATACCGGCGACGTCACGGTCGATGGCGCCGGCAACGAGGCCGACCTCGCTTATGCGGCGCGGCTTTTAGACGAGCTCGGCGTGCGCTGGCGGGCGGTGCCCGGCAACCATGACGTCGGTGACGCGGGTCATGCCCGCCAACCGGTCGACGCCCGGCGGCTCGCCGCATGGCATCGGCATTTCGGCCCGGACCGCTGGATCGAAGATATCGGCCCCGACGGGACCGGTTGGCGACTGGTCGGGATCGACGCGATGCTCATCGGGGATGGCGCGCCTGAGGAAGCCATGCAAATGGCGTGGCTTGACGAAGTGATGACCACCGCCGGCGCGCAGCGCATCGCCTGGTTCCTGCACCGCCCGCTGTTCCTCGACGCGCCGCAGGAGGGCGACCGCGGCTATTGGTCGGTCAAGCCGCAACCGCGTGCGGCGCTGATGGCGTTGGCGCAGCGGCATCGCGTGGCGCTTGTCGCCAGCGGCCATTTGCACAAGGCGCGCGACTTCGAACAAGACGCTACGCGCTTTGTCTGGTCCCCGGCGTCGAGTTTTCTCGTCGGAGACGCGATACAGCCGGATATGCCCGGTGAAAAGCGCCTGGGAGCGGTCCTCTACGAGTTCGGCAATCCAACCTTCGCCGTCGAGATCGCCGATATCCCGGGTCTGCGCCGGCACTGGCTGGACGACGTGATCCAGCAGGTCTATCCCCGCTGAGCGGGGAGAGGCGAGGCGCATCCCCGCCAACACACCGCACGCCTCCCGGACCGCGCGCCTCGCCCCCTGAGCGCGGCCGCGAGCGTCAGCTATCAGCCTCGGGGCTCGGGCCATCCGCGTCGGCGCGCAGCACCGCCGCTAATCGAAGGTAAAGCCGCTGCGGCGCAGATAGGCCGGAAAGGTCGCTCCTTCGGGCTCACCCGCAGTCTGACGCGTCTTGTCCTCGGACCAGCCGTAAAATTCGGCATAGCCAAAGATCGCCGGGGCGCGCTGCCGCTCGCGCGGCGGAGCATAGCGTGCCGCGCGGCGCCGATCATAGGCGGCAACGGCCTCGGCAAGATCCCGGTCGTCATAGCGGTCACGGTGCACGGTAACCGCCAGCGGCAGCCGCATCGACACAAACCCCTCGGCGGCCGGATAGCCGACGCACAGACCCGCGACCGGAAACACCCGGTCGGGCAATTCGAGAATTTCACCGATATCGCCGGCATGGTTGCGCAAGACGCTGATCGGACAGCAGCCGAGACCGGCCGTCTCGGCCGCCAACACAAATGTCTGCAATGCCAGCGCGGCGTCGACGGTGGCATTGAAAAACCCTTCGAGGCGCCGATTGTCATTCGGGTGCCCACACATCTCGCCAATCCGCTCAAGTCGGCGGGCGCCACCGAGAAACACCAGAAAGACCGGTGCCGAGGCGATCCATGGCATATCCGGCATCAGCGCCGCGATCCGGTCACGGCGGTTCCGATCGACCACATGGATCACGGAGGCTTGCTGATAATCTGATTTCGAGGACGCCGAAAACGCCACACCGAGCAGCAGGCGCAACAGCGGCTCCGGAATGTCGCGTGGCGCAAAGCGGCGATGGGTTCGGCGCTGCAGAACCTGCCGCAGCCAAGGCAGATCAGGGGTCTCGCCAGAGCCGTGCCAGCCCTCGCCAAAGCGCGTTTGCCATTCGTTCCCATAATCGGCCGTCATGGCGCAAACTCCCGCCTCGTCCACACGTTTCGGATTGTCTCTCAGGCCAATGATTGTGGCCCTCTGGTTTCTTACACCGGAGCGAGGCGGCTGATCTGGTCGGCGTCAAAGGTGTATCGGCGGCTGCAGAATTCGCAGGTGACCGTGATTACCCGCTCTTTTTGCATGTCGTCGAGCTCGTCGGACGGGAAGGCGCGCAGGATCGTCTCGATCCGCTCCCGCGAGCAGCGACAGCGCGCCTCGAGGGGATGGGTGTCGAACACGCGCACCCCCTCCTGATGGAACAGGCGGAGCAGCAGCCGCCGGGGGGCAAGTTCGGGATCGACCAATTCGGCGGGGGTCGCCGAACTCATCAACACCATCGCGCGCCGCCACGCATCCTCGACATCGTCGGCGATAACACCGAACCCGCCATCGGGCGGTACGCGCTGCAGCATCAGCCCTCCGGCGCGCCACGCCCCGCCCGGACCCGCTTGGCCGACGGCGAGTTTGATTCCGGCTTGGATCTGCTCCGACTGCCGGAAATAATGCTGTGCACAATCGGCGAGTGTCGCCCCGGCCAGCTCGACGATCCCCTGATAGCGGTCGGTATCCTCGCCTTGGTCGACGGTAAACGCGATATAGCCGCCGCCCAAGAGGCGCGGCACCGACCCCAGCGCCGCCGCGCCGGCCGCGGCGGTCACCGCGTCGAGCCGTTGATGGTCATATTGTGCATAGCCGCGCACCACGCCGTCGGTCGCGACATCGGCGACGATCAGCCGGATCGGGCCGTCGCCTTTGGTCTGCAACGTGAAGACGCCGTCATATTTGAGCGCGCCCGCCAACACCACGGCGATCGTGATCGCTTCGCCCAACATCATCGCGACCGGTTCGGGATAGGCGTGCTGGGAGAGGATGTGGTCGAGAGCGGGTCCGAGCCGCACCAGCCGTCCCCGCAGCGCGAAGGGATCGATGCGGAAAGGCTGGACGAGGTCGTCGGAGCGGTCGGCACGAATAAGGTCGGACAACAAAGCAGTTCCTCGGTTTGTCGCCGGTGATCGGCGTTCAGTCGGTGCCGAGCGGCTACGGCAGTCTATCCAACTTCGCCGGCACCGAACACGGGAAATATCACTTGCCGTGATTGATTGATGGCCCAAGCAAATATCAAGAAATGGATGAGACCATTGCCCTCATAGGAGTACTAACGGAACAGTGGCAGCCGAGACTGAATTATATGTCGGTGACCGGCGGCGCATTCTTTGTAAGAGAGCTTTACGAATGGATCATAGACCTAGACTTCATCGATAATCCGCCCGGCATGTACGAGCGGTAAAGTGCCCAATACTCGCAGACCGCCGTGCGATGCCAAACTGAGCGGCCTACCCGCCGGCGATCGCCAGCCACGCGCCAAAGCGCAAACCGCGACGCCCGAGGGCGTCAGAAATCCGCGCGAAAGGCCGGATGGTGCCTCTGTTACGCGGTCTCGGCGAGCGCCCCTAAACAATCCAGCCGGTGCGATACGTCTCGCCGATCGGTGCCCGCGGCGGGCGCGCCGCATCGCCCGCCCGCCCGAAGCCAATCAATCGAGACACCAGGTCAGGATTCCCTTTTGCACATGCAGGCGGTTTTCGGCTTCGTCCCAAACCACCGATTGCGGGCCGTCGACAACCTCGGCGGTCACCTCTTCACCGCGCTTGACCGGCAGGCAGTGCATGAAGATCGCATCGGGCTTGGCCAAGCTCATCAGCGGCGCATCGACCCGGTACGGCGCCAACAGGTTGTGGCGGCGACCGCCCGGCTCATCCCCCATCGACACCCAGGTGTCGGTGACCACGCAGTCGGCGCCGGCGACCGCCTCGCGCGGATCACGGGTCAGGCTGACGCGCCCGCCCTCGCGCTGCGCCCATTCGATCAAGTCCGGCCGCGGCGAGCGCTCCGCCGGGCAGGCCAGGCGCAGACCGAACCCGAAGCGGACCGCGGCGTGGATCCAGCTGGCCGCGACATTGTTGCCGTCGCCGCTCCACGCCACCCATTTGCCGGCGAGCGAACCTTTTTTCTCCTGCAAGGTCAGCACATCAGCCATGATCTGGCAGGGATGCGAGGCGTCGGTGAGGCCGTTGATCACCGGTACGCTGGCATGTGCCGCCAGCTCCTCGAGTTTTTCCGGCCGATCGGTGCGGATCATGATCGCATCGACATAGCGCGAGAGGACTCGCGCGGTGTCGGCGACACTCTCGCCGCGGCCCAGCTGGCTGTCGGCGGTATTGAGATAGATCGCGTCACCGCCCAACTGGCGCATCGCCATCTCGAACGAGACCCGCGTGCGGGTCGAGGGCTTCTCGAAAATCATCGAGGGCCTTGCCGGCCAAGACGCGATCCCGACGCCCGGTCTTGTAGGCCGTGGCGACATCCAGAATGCCGCGCAACTCGCCGCTGCCGAGCCGGTCGATGTCGAGGAAATGGCGTGGCGCGACCCGGCGATCGACCTGCGCCGGCTCGCGCGCGAGCCGCCTTACGCCGGCCATTCGCGCGCGACCTTGTTCAGAATGTCCACCGCCTGCCCGATCTCGGCGGTATCGACGATCAATGGCGGCAACAGCCGCAACACATTGTCGCCGGCGGTCAATGCCAACAGCCCGTTTTCGCGCAGCCGCGTGACCACATCGCCGGCCGGCACAACACAGCGGATGCCAAGCAACAGGCCGGCGCCGCGCAATTCGGCAAACAGCCGCGGATGGGCGGCGACCAGTTCTTCAAGCCGGCCGCGAAACAGCTTTGCCATCGCCTGGACATGGTCGAAAAACCCGGGCTCCAGCATCACATCGAGCACCGCGTTGCCGGCCGCCACCGCCAGCGGATTGCCGCCAAAGGTCGATCCATGCGTGCCGGGAACCATGCCGACCGCGGCACGCTCTGTCGCCAGACAGGCGCCGATCGGAAAGCCGCCGCCGAGCGCCTTGGCAATGGCCATCACATCCGGCGTCACCCCCGCCCATTCATAGGCAAACAGCTTGCCGGTGCGGCCCATCGCACTGCACCTCGTCGAAGATCAGCAGCAGGCCAAACTCGTCGGCGATCTGCCGCAATCCGCGCAAATATTCCTCGCCGCCCGGCCGCACCCCACCCTCGCCCTGGACCGGTTCGACGATGATCGCCGCGGTTTCACTGCCGATCGCGGCGCGCATCTCGTTCAAATTGCCGAACGAGACGTGATCGAAGCCCTCCATCGGCGGGCCGAAGCCTTCGAGGTATTTCTCGTTTCGGCCGCGGCCAGGGTCGCAAAGGTGCGGCCGTGAAACGACCCGTCGCAGCCGATGATCCGGTACCGCTCCGGGTGGCCGGTGTCGTGCTGGTATTTGCGCGCAATTTTCAGCGCGAGTTCGCACGCCTCGGCCCCCGAATTGCCGAAAAACACGGTATCGGCGAAGGTGTTGTCGACCAGGCGGCGGGCCAGCTGCTCCTGACCGGGAATGCGGAACATGTTCGAGCTGTGCCACAGCCGGGTGGCCTGGTGCTGCAGCGCCGCGACCAGATGCGGATGGCAATGGCCAAGCCCGGTCACCGCGATGCCGCTGGTAAAATCGAGAAATTTGCGGCCGTCTTCGGCGTAGAGCCAGCAACCTTCCCCATGATCGACGGCGACATCCCACCGCGCATAGGTCGGCATTACAGGTGTAATCAACGGAATTCTCCTGCGTCGAAGGATAAAGGGAGATGGTCGATCGCGCGCGGGCTATCGTCGTCGTCGCAGCCGCACCGGCCGCAACCGCCCGGGCCAGCTCCCGCGCATTCTTTCGCCGGGATCGCGCGCCATCATCACTCTCCTCGTCGCGGCGGAGCCGACAATGGCGGCCTCGCCCCCTAGCAGGAAAGCGGCAGAGTATGGGGAGGGTGACCGGGGCTGTCAATTCGTCGAGGCGATGCCGGGTCGGCGGAGCAAGGAAAGATACGCCGTCGCCGAACCCGGGCGGCGCACGCAGCGACGCGCCGAAATGAGCAGGCTGGCGCCGCCTTCGACCTCGGGTTATGTGATGCCCCATTCACCCAGGCGACGAGGCCCGATGCAGCGCTTTTCAGGTACCGACAGCTATGTGGCGACACCCGATCTCGAGGCCGCGGTCAACGCCGCGATTGCCCTCGAACGTCCGCTGCTGGTCAAAGGCGAGCCGGGAACCGGCAAGACCATTCTCGCCCACGAAATCGCCCGTGGCATCGGCGCTCGGCTCATTGCCTGGCACATCAAATCGACGACCAAGGCGCAGCAAGGACTCTATGAATACGATGCGGTGGCCCGCCTGCGCGACGGCCAGCTCGGCGATGCGCGCGTCCACGATATTCGCAATTACATTGTCCCGGGCAAATTATGGGAGGCGTTTGCCGCCGAGCAGCGGCCGGTCCTGCTGATCGACGAGATTGACAAAGGCGACATCGAATTCCCCAACGATCTATTGCTCGAACTCGACCGCATGGAATTTTACGTCTACGAGACGCGAGAGACGATCCGCGCCCGCCATCGCCCGGTTGTGGTGATTACCTCCAACAACGAAAAAGAACTTCCGGACGCGTTCTTAAGGCGCTGCTTTTTTCATTACATTCGCTTTCCGGACCGCGAGACGATGCAAAAAATCGTCGATGTTCATTTCCCCGGGCTCAAGCACGACCTGGTGCACGAAGCGCTGACGGTTTTTTTCGAGTTGCGCGAGGTGCCGGGGCTAAAAAAGAAGCCCTCGACCTCGGAACTCTTGGACTGGCTCAAATTGCTGCTGGTCGAAGATGTGCCGCCCGAGGCGTTGCGCGCGCGCGAACCGGCCAAGCTGATCCCGCCGCTCTACGGCGCATTGCTGAAAAACGAGGAAGACGTGCATCTGTTCGAGCGGCTTGCCTTTCTGCACCGCCGCGGCGAACGCGGGTAAGCTGATCTGGGTCATGTTCTTCTCGTTCTTCACCGAATTGCGAGCGGCCAAGATCCCCGTCTCGCTGCGCGAATACCTGACTTTGATGGAGGTGATGCAGCGTCGGGCTGCCGGCTATTCGACCGAAGAGTTTTATTACGTCTCGCGCGCAGCACTGGTCAAAGACGAGCGTCATCTCGACCGCTTTGATCGGGTCTTTGGCAAATGTTTCGACGGCATCGAGACATTCACCGAGCCCAAGGCCGATATCCCCGAGGAATGGCTGAGAAAGCTCGCCGAGCGGTTTCTGACCGAGGAGGAAAAAAAGCTGGTCGCGGCGCTGGGCGGCTGGGAGAAGCTGACCGAGACCCTGCGCCGGCGGCTCGCCGAACAGAAGGCGCGCCACCAGGGCGGCGGCAAATGGATCGGGACCGCCGGCACTTCACCCTTTGGCGCGCATGGCTACAACCCCGAAGGGGTGCGCATCGGCCAGGAACAAGGCCGCAACCGCAGCGCCGTCAAGGTGTGGGGCCGGCGCGACTTCCGCAATCTCGACGATACGGTCGAACTTGGCACCCGCAACATCAAACTGGCGCTGCGCCGCCTGCGCCAGTTTGCACGCGAAGGCGCGCCCGAAGAGCTCGATCTTGACGGCACCGTGCAGGGGACCGCGCGCAATGCCGGCTGGCTTGACTTGCGGCTTGTGGCCGAGCGGCACAACACGGTCAAATTGCTGCTGTTTCTCGACGTCGGCGGGTCGATGGAAGACCATGTCCGGATCTGTGAGGAGCTGTTTTCAGCGGCGCGCTCCGAATTCAAGCGCCTCGTCCATTTCTATTTTCACAATTGCGTCTATGATGGGGTCTGGCGCGACTCGCGGCGCCGCCATGTCGAACAGATCCCGATCCCCGAACTGATCCGCACCTACGACAAGAGCTACAAGCTGGTTCTGGTCGGCGACGCCAGTATGAGCCCCTATGAGATCGAAAAGGAAGGCGGCAGCGTCGAGCGCTGGAATGACGAGCCGGGCGAAGTGTGGCTGCGCCGCCTGTTCGACGCCTATCCGCACGCGGCGTGGTTGAACCCGGTCCCGGAAAAATACTGGGGTCACACCGCCAGTATCGGCATGATCCGTCGGATCGCCGAGGACCGCATGTTTCCGTTGACCCTCGCTGGTCTCGACCGCGCGATGCGGTGCCTCAAGCGGCGCAACTGATCGCTGCGGGCGGCGGCGTCCGCGCGGTCGCAGCGCCGGGCGGGGCTGATTTGACGAGGGCGACGCCGAGTGTGAACGCAGTCACTGCCGCATTGCCATAACCGGCGTAAATTCTCGCGAAAAAGGGTA
This sequence comes from Alphaproteobacteria bacterium, assembly GCA_021324875.1. Classification (GTDB taxonomy): domain Bacteria; phylum Pseudomonadota; class Alphaproteobacteria; order ATCC43930; family CGMCC-115725; genus AP-15. Next base: position 2,549 of record JAJPIH010000121.1, on the reverse strand, counting down.
AACCCAGAGGGCGACCCGCGACTTTTCGGAGGGCGAGGGGATGCGCATCTCGGCGGTAGCCGGCGTTCTGTCCCTGATTATGGCCGCCGGCGACGGCCTGGCCGCGGCCCCCGCCAGCCGCGAGCAAAGCGCCGAGGACTGGGCGTGGACGCAATTGCGCAACGACCAGGTTGCCGATTTCAATACCCGTGAAGGCTGCAACGGCCAGCTCGTCCCCTATCAGAAAACAAAGGCGTGGGACGCCGCTTGTCGGCAGATTTCACCACAATTTATTGTGCAGATCTTGACCCGGCGAGAATGGCTCGATCAGCTGCCCCGGCTGCGGGTCCGCCTGCGCGGCGCGCATATTACCGGCAGCGTCAATCTGTCCGATGCCGAAATCCGGCCAGAGGTGTGGATCGACGACAGCCGCATCGAAGGCGACCTCCTGTTCGACGATACCCGCTGGGATCATCTCTTGTCGCTGCAAGGTTCAACCGTGGGCGGCGGCGTGTGGGCTTGGCGGATGCAGGCGGCAAGCAATGTCGCGCTCGATCACCGCGCCATAGTCTTCGGCTCGGTAAATCTGGGCGGCGCCCGGATCGCCGGCGACCTGCAGATGGACGGATCCGGCTTTGCCCATGACGTCAACGCCGGCGCGATGAACATTACCGGCAGCCTGTTCATGCGGCAGGCGGTGTTTGATGGCCAGGTGAACCTTATCGGTTCCAAGATCGACGGCGAACTGGGGCTGCTGGGTTCGACCTTCAAGAAAGGGTTCGACGGCAATCGCCTCGACGTCGAAGGCAGCCTTTTTATGAGCCGCGGCGCGACCTTCACCGGCCATGTGGACTTGGTCGGCGCCACCATCGGCAGCAACTTTGAGATGGATGACGCGGTGTTTTCGGGATCGGTTTCGGCGGACGCCCTCAAGGTGACCCAGGATCTGCAAATGGGCGGCGCTCACCTCCACGACCAATTCAGACTGGTCGGCGCGACCGTCGGGGGCGCCCTCGACATGACCGGCGCGGAATTCGACGGACCGGTCATGGCCGACCGCCTGAAAGTCACGGGCAGTCTGTTCATGCGCATGGGCGCGACGTTTCGCGCCTCGATCAGCTTGATCGCCGCAAAAATCGGCAGCAACCTCGATCTGCGAGGGGCGGTCGCGTCCAGCATCGATCTGTCCGAGGGGGATGCGGCGGAATTTCTGGTGAGCGGCTTGAAATGGTGGTGTGCGGGAGGCAGGACGCCCAACGCCAGTCCCGCCGGATCGATTGCCGGCGACGACCAACTGCCGGTGTTCTGGCCCCTGGGCAATCAGTTCTGGCCGCAGGCGCGGTGTAAAGGCGGTACGGTTGCCGACCCGCCAAAACTGATCCTGCGCAACTTCCATGTGGCCGAGTTTCAGGATGATGCGAACGCATGGCCGCCCGAATTGGATCTGATGGGGTTTCACTACGATCGCCTGGGCGGCCTCGGCGGCGGCGGCAAGGATGACCCGGGCCGGCGCCCGGACAGCGCCTGGCAGGACTGGCTCGCCCGCGACCGCGATTTCAGCACTCAACCCTACACCGAATTGAGCTCGGTGTTTGCGATCGCCGGTCAGCGTGACATTGCCGATGCGATCCAGTTTTCCGCCCGCGACGGGGAGCGCCGGGAAGCTTGCGCGAGCGACCACTGGCAAAAATGCGCATGGCTGAGTGTGCTTTCCGCGATCGCCGGTTATGGCATCGGCAGCTATACGTTCCGCGTTCTTTACTGGGTTCTATTCTTTACGGCCGTGGGAACAGTCGTGTTATGTTTTTCGCCGAATGCACGCCGCCATACGCTGGTCTGGCGGGCCGGAGCGAGCCTGCATCGGCTGCTGCCGATCATCGAGCTTTACAAAGAGTTCAAAGACTTCTTCGAGAACCCGCAACCCACAGGCTTCGCTTCCCGAAATCTCAAATCATGGCAGGCCATCTACTTCGCCGTGCACGCCATCGTCGGCTGGGCACTAGGCCTGATCCTGCTTGCCGCGATGAGCGGGCTCACCCAAAAAGGCTGAGAGGTGACGGTCGGAAAGAGGTCCGGCCTTTACCCGCATCGTTATTTGATGGTCAGGCGGCGTTCTGGTCCTTTGGCCGGATATAGGCGATCGCCGCATGCTCGGCGCAATACGGTTTTCCGGGCTCCGGCCGCGCGCCGCAAAAATGAAAATTGGGATCATTGGGGTGACCGAACGGCCACAGACAAGAGGGCCCCGAAAACTCGAACACATTGCGCCGCGGCGGTTCCTTTGGCGCCGGTTCGCGCCGGGTCATCGAACTGCGGTAAAGGCGTCCGATGACCGCGTTTTTGGTGAGACCGAGGCGGCGGCCAATCTCGGCGGTCGACAACCCCTCCGCAAACAACTGCGCGAGCCGCTCGACTCGTTCCGGAGTCCGGGTGGTTTCCATCGATTCCCCCGCATTCTGTGGATTTGTGATCCACCCCCACAAAATAGAGTACCGGTCTTGTTGGCAATGTGCAACCGGCATCTATTAGTAGTAGCTGATCGGGTTTGGCCGGATCGCCTTGCGCCCCCG
>JAJPIH010000035.1 GCA_021324875.1 Alphaproteobacteria bacterium | reverse complement strand
GCCGATATCGGCATTCGCGACGGCCGCGTCAGCGGTATCGGCAAGGCCGGCAATCCCGACATCCAACCCGGCGTCGACATCGTGATCGGGCCGGGCACCGAGGCGATTGCCGGCGAGGGGCGGATCGTCACCGCCGGCGGCATCGACGCGCATATCCATTTCATCTGTCCCCAGCTCGTCGAGGAGGCGCTTTATAGCGGCATTACGACCATGCTCGGCGGCGGCACCGGGCCGGCCGCCGGCACGGCCGCCACGACCTGTACCCCCGGGCCGTGGCATCTGGCGCGGATGCTGCAGGCGGCGGAGGGTTTGCCGGTCAATCTCGGATTTTTCGGCAAGGGCAACGCATCGGAGCCGCGCGCGCTCGTCGAAATGGTCGAGGCCGGTGCGTGCGGGCTAAAATTGCACGAGGACTGGGGCACGACGCCGGCGGCGATCGACACCTGTCTGACGGTCGCCGAAGCCTATGACATTGCGGTCGCGATCCACACCGACACGCTCAACGAGTCGGGCTTTGTCGAGAACACGATTGCGGCCTTCAAGGGTCGCAACATCCACGCCTTTCACACCGAGGGGGCGGGCGGCGGCCATGCCCCCGACATCATCAAATTATGCGGACTCGAAAACGTATTGCCGTCTTCGACCAATCCGACCCGGCCCTACACCGTCAACACCATCGCCGAGCATCTCGACATGCTGATGGTGTGCCATCACCTCGACCCGCGCATCCCGGAAGATGTCGCATTCGCGGAGAGCCGCATCCGTCGCGAAACGATCGCCGCCGAAGACATCCTGCACGATCTCGGCGCCTTCAGCATGATGTCGTCGGACAGCCAGGCGATGGGTCGCGTCGGCGAGGTGATCATCCGCACCTGGCAGACCGCCGACGAGATGAAGCGCCAGCGCGGGCCGCTCCCCGAAGATGGCGGCGCGAACGACAATTTTCGGGTCAAGCGCTATATCGCCAAATACACCGTCAACCCGGCATTGACCCATGGTTTGGCCGAGCATGTCGGCTCGGTCGAGATCGGCAAGCTCGCCGATCTGGTGCTGTGGTCGCCGGCATTTTTCGGCGTCAAACCCGATCTGGTGCTGAAATCGGGAACCATTGCGGCGGCGCTGATGGGCGACCCGAACGCCTCGATCCCACGCCGCAGCCGGTGCATTACCGGCCGATGTTCGGTGCCTTTGGCCGCGCCCGATCGGCCTCAGCAATCACATTTCTGCCGACAACGGCGATCGAGCGCGGGGTGGCGCACCAGCTCGGATTGCAGCGAACCGTGCTGCCGGCCCGCGGCATCCGCGTGATCGACAAGCGGCGGATGGCGCACAACGGGGCACTGCCGCACATCGAGGTCGATCCCGAGACCTATGAGGTGCGCGCCGACGGCGTGCTTTTGACCTGCGAGCCGGCGAGCGTGTTGCCGCTGGCGCAGCGCTATTTTCTGTATTGAGAGACGGAGTTCGAGGTTGCGAGCACAACCGCACCATCCTGGTTTGGGTAAAATCGACCGCGTCGATTGCCGTTTGCGCGGCCGCGTCGCGAGATGACGATGCCGCCCTCGAGGTCGTGAAAATGCGAAGGGCGATCGCCGTCCATCGTCGCGGCGCGTGGCCGGATCCCGCCGCCACTGACACCGTGACGCTCGCCTCGGTCGATCGCCACCGTCGCCGGATCCGGCTGGTCACCGACCGCGGCGAGAGCTTTTTGCTCGAGCTGCCGCGCGCCGCCCATCTCGCCGATGGTGACGGGCTTGAGCTCGAAGGCGGCGGTTTCGTCCGGGTGCAGGCAGCCGCGGAGCCGGTCTACGAAATCGAAGCCGAAACCCCCGCCGCTCTGGTGCGCATCGCCTGGCATCTCGGTAACCGGCATTTGCCGGTGCAGGTGGTGGGTGACCGTCTGCGCATCCGGGCTGATCGCGTGGTGGCCGAGATGGTCGGCGGGCTTGGCGGTCGGCTGATCTCGCTTGAGGCGCCGTTCGACCCCGAGATCGGTGCTTATGCCGTCGGTGAGCATCGCCACCGTGATGACGATCCCAAACCATAAATGCGACGGCGATGCGGTCAGCGGTGACCGCGCCGGCCATGCGCTCTACCGCCTGTTGGTCTGGCTGTCGCCCGGTTTTCCGGTTGGCGCCTTCAGCTATTCGCACGGGCTCGAAGCGGCCGTGGAGCGCGGCGATGTGCGCGACCGTGCGAGCTTGCTAGGCTGGGTTCGCGCTGTGATCCGCCATGGCGGCGGCCGCATCGACGCCGCCATTCTGTGCCAGGCGTATCGGGCCGCCGCCGCCGCCGATTTGGCCGCGCTTGCCGCGGTCAATGGACGCGGTCTCGCCTATCGCGGGTCCGCGGAATTAGCGCTTGAGGCAAGCGCGCAAGGCGAGGCGTTTCGCGCAACCTGTCTTGCGGCATGGCCCGACGCGTTTCTGGCGGGCTGGGCGGCATCGGCTCGGCAGGTGTCCTATCCTGCGGCCGTCGGGGCGGCGGCCGGGCGCGGCGGGATCGGCCTCGAGGCGACGCTGATCGCTCATCTGCAGGCGATGGCCGCAAACCTGATCGCGGCCGGATTGCGGATCGGCATCATCGGCCAAACCGACGGCCAGCGCATCCTGGCGGCCCTCGAACCGGTCGTGATCGCCGCGGCGCGCGAGGCAATCGCTGGTGACCCGGCCGATTTCGGCGGCGCCTGTCTTGCCGTCGATCTCGCCTCGATGGCGCATGAAACCCAATATACGAGGCTGTTTCGATCATGACCGAAGCGACAACGCGCGGTCCGTTGCGGGTCGGCATCGGCGGACCGGTCGGTTCCGGCAAAACGGCGCTGATGGACTGGCTGTGCAAAAAAATGCGCAGCCGTTACGAGATCGCGGCCATCACCAACGACATCTACACGCGCGAGGACGCCGAATTTTTGACCCGCAGCGGGGCGCTGCCCCCGGAGCGGATCCATGGGGTCGAGACCGGCGGTTGCCCACACACCGCAATCCGCGAGGATGCTTCGATCAATCTCGCCGCGGTCGCCGAATTGTGCCGGTCGTTTCCGCGCCTCGACCTGGTGCTGATCGAATCCGGCGGCGACAACCTTGCCGCGACTTTTTCTCCCGAACTGGCGGATTTGACGATTTACGTCATCGATGTTGCGGCCGGCGACAAGATCCCGCGCAAGGGCGGACCCGGCATCACCCGCTCGGACCTGATGATAATCAACAAGACCGATCTGGCCCCGCTGGTCGGGGCCAGCCTCGAGGTCATGGAGCATGACGCCAGGCGCATGCGCGGCGCCCGGCCGTTTATATTCACCAATCTCAAGGTCGGTACCGGGGTCGACCAGATCGTCGAATTTATCGCGACACAGGGCGGCCTCTGACGACTGCCATATGAAACCGCGCGGGCCAAGAGCCGGGCCGAGGGCGCCTTTGCGCCGGGACGAGGCGGCCGGCCGTCCGGGCGGCGCTGCTTCGCCGGGCACGCATGGCCGTAGGCTGTCGCCGCACAGATCGAGGCGCCGGTAGAGGTCTGACCTTCGCGTCGGCAACAAGAAAACGCTGCGCGACAGGCTGGGTGCGGCTAATTTGCGGCCATGCTGACCCTCTACCACAGTCACGCCGCACCCGGCGAACGACCGCGCGATCTCGCGACCGCGAGCCTCCCGGCAAATGTCGCGTGGATCGACCTGTTGCGCCCTGAGCCGGACGAGATCGCATTTGTCGAACGAACCACCGGCCTGGAAATCCCGGGCATCGACGATTTGAGCGCAATCGAGAGCTCGAGCCGGCTGCGCACCCGCTACGGTGCGATCTATCTGAGCGCGCCGATGTTATATCGGGCTGACGCCGACCAGCCGCTGACAACCCCGGAGGGCTTCGTGCTGAGCCGCGACCGGCTGGTGACGGTCCGCTTTGCAGACCTGACACCCTTCAGCAATTTCGTTCACCGCGACCTCGCCGACGAAAGCGATCCGCTGAGCAGTGGGGCAATCTTTGCCGGGCTTGCCGATGCGGTCTCCGACCGCCTGGCCGACATCCTCGAAAACATCGCCGCCGAACTCGACGATCTCTCGCACCGCCTGTTTCTGAGCCCGGTCACCGAGGTTCGTCGCCCGCCGGCGCGCGAGAGCGCGGATCTGCGCATCATTTTGCGCCGCATCGGCCGTATCGGCGATCTGTCGTCGAAAATTCGTGACAGCCTGCACGGTCTCGACCGCATCGTTCCCTATGCCGCGAGTGCCGCCGGCGACTGGCTGCCGCCCGAAATCCGCCCGCGGCTCGAGACCGTCCGCCAGGATGTGATCTCGCTCAGCGACTATGACGAACACATCGCCAACAAGGTGCAACTCTTGCTCGACGCCACGCTCGGCCTGATCAACGTCGAACAAAACAACATCATCAAGGTTCTGACGATTGTTTCGGTGGTCGGCATCCCGCCGACCCTGGTCGCCAGCATGTATGGCATGAATTTCAAAAACATGCCGGAATTGAGCTGGTCGTGGGGTTATCCCTATGGCCTGAGTGTGATCGTGCTGAGTGCGATCCTGCCGCTGATCTGGTTCAAGCTGCGCGGCTGGATCTAGGACGGCGTGTCGTGGACGCAAAAACGCCCCCTGAAAATCCGGGGGCGCCTTCGCGCTTGGCTCCCGCCCAAATTCGGGCCGAACCTCAGGCCGCTTCTTTTTGCTCGATCGTCTGCGGATTGCCGCTGACAATCTCGATCTTGCGCGGCTTGGCGGCTTCCGGAACCTCGTGCACGAGATCAACATGCAGCATGCCGTTGCTCAGGCTGGCGCCGACGACCTTGATGTGGTCGGCGAGGCTAAAGCGGCGCTCGAACGCGCGCCGGGCGATGCCACGATGCAGATATCGGGTCTCGTCCTCATCCTTTTTCGCCTTCCCCGAGACCAGCAGCGAGTTCTCGTGAACCGTCACCTCGATCTCGTCGGGGGCGAACCCGGCCACCGCCATCGTCAAGCGATAGGTCTCTTCCCCGGTCTTTTCGATGTTGTAAGGCGGGTAGGCCAATGTGGCGTTGTCGAGACGGCTGGCGGCGTCGATCGCGCGCATCAGCCGGTCAAACCCGATGGTCGAGCGAAACAGCGGGGAAAAGTCGAAACGATCCATGACCACATCCTCCAAGAGAGCAATATGGAACGGCACCCGCAATCATTGCCAGATGCCATTTCTGCGCGTGCGATCCCGATCGGCGATCGCACGCTAGACAGATAGGATCGTCGTGCGCCGGGTCAAGATCTCGCCGAAAACGCGTAGCGGATCGCCGGGAATGCGCCGGCGCGCCGCATGGCCCGCGCCCGCCGTCACACAAAGGGTGGCACAGCTTGCCCCGCGGCCGACCTCAACTCTTAATACCAAACCCTTGAAAGCGCTTGTTGAACCGCGCGAGTTGGCCGCCCGTATCGACCAGGCGCTGCTGGCCGCCGGTCCATGCCGGATGCGATTTCGGATCGATGTCGAGGCGCAGCGTGTCGCCCGCCTTGCCATAGGTTGAACGGGTTTGATACTGCGTCCCGTCAGTCATCACGATCGTGATGTCGTGGTAATCGGGGTGGATGCCCTCTTTCATCGGCGCGTCTCCTTGACGGGGGCGGCCTTATAACGCAACAGCCCCCGACGAGGCAATCACGCCGGGGGCTGTGTCGTGAACTGGGCGGGAAACGCAGCTGGTCTCCTCGCCCCGCGTCAGATCTTGGTCTTAGTGGCTCGTGCCGCTGTCGGTTCCGAGATGGCCGCCGGTAACCGGTGAGGTGGTGCTCCCGGCGCCGGTGTCGCGGTCGACGAGATGGTAGTCCTGCGCCTGCTGCAGCTGCTCCTTGGTCATGTCCAAGGTCAGGCGGTTGTTGTCGGTCTTGATCGCATCGAGCGGGACCGCGACGTATTTGCCGCCCATGCCGAGGAAGGTCCCGACATCGATCACGGTTGCGGCCACCCGCCCATCCTTGTCGAGGATCAGGTCTTTAACCGATCCGATGTCGCGATTGTGAACGTCGTAAACTGTGCTGCCCAGAATCTTGCTGGCGCGGACCTGGTTCGGCTGAATCTGGGTTCCAGTCGGATTTGTGACCGCGGCACTCTCGCGCGATGTCACACTCGACTGGGCAAAGGCCAGCGGCGACGCCGCCAGCAGCAAGGCCGACACGGCCGCGGTCATCCTCAATCTACTCATTCGTTTGGCTCCTGTTTCAGGCTCTAACCCTCGACGAACAATGTCTGCTTGACAGAGGTTCCGAGAATTATTCGTCATAACAAATGAAATAGATAAAGAATGATGATTATCGGGATCGGGATGCCGAGCAGCCACAATAACAATCCTTTACCCATCGTGTGTTACCCCCAAGAGATTAGAGCAGAGAGTGAACGTTAGGGCACGCATGCCCCATGATATTTCACAGCTTGACGTTTCTGCTGTTTCAGGAAAAGTTCGTCATGGCCCGCAGCCGCCGCGGCTTGGATCTGCCGATTGGCGGTAGGGCGTCGTTACTTTTTGTTTGCGCCCATGATCTTTCTGCCATCGGTGATGCGAGGCTGATGCATTCGTGCGCGTCCTGTTCCTGTCTGGTTTACCTGAAACAAGCGGAGTTCGGGCTCGGTTCCACGAAAGTTCGATTCCGATTAATCTCCGTCCGCCCTGCCGGGCCATGCAAGGCGGCGTGGCGCCGAGTGCTCACCGCCGGCGTTTGCAAAGCAACGACACCGCCGCGTGGCCCGCGGGCTCAGCGGTGACAATTTTCTGCGGGGGGACCGGTTTATGGCCAACCAGCCAACCTACGGCGCATACCCACGCGATGAGCAGCTGCGCGGCCTGTCCGGCATGCTGGCCTTCCTGACCACCGGCATGGTCGTCGCCGCTATTTATTTTGCGTCCGAAGTGTTGGTGCCGTTTGCGCTGGCGGTGCTGCTCGGCTTTCTGCTGATGCCGGCGGTGCGGTTGTTGCGTCGGCTGCGCCTGGGGCGGGTGACGGCGGTCGGCGTCACGGTGATCGTCGCCTTTCTCGCGATCTTTGCGTTTGGCGCCATTGTCGCTCAGGAGCTGTCGCAGCTCGATCCTGAATTGCCCAGCTACGAACACAATATCGAAGCAAAGCTCGATTCCCTGCCCAAGGCCTTGCCCATAGCGCGGGTGTCGGCCGCGATGCGCCAACTGACCGCAGCCGTAAAGCGCTCCGAAGCGGGCGGCGCGCCAACCGCGTCGGGCACCGGCGGTGGCGGCGCGGGGGCTCAGGCCGCCAAACCCCTGCCGGTCGAGATCGAACAGCCGGTGCCGACACCGCTGCAAATCGCCCAAGCGGTTATCGGCCCGTTACTACAGCCGCTGGCGACCGCCGGGCTGGTTGTCGTGCTCGTGGTGTTCATCCTGCTCGAACGCGAGGAGTTGCGTGACCGCCTGCTCCGCCTGTTTGGCGGCGGCGATCTGCACCGCTCGACCGAGGCGCTCAACGAGGCGGCGCAGCGCGTCAGCCGCTATCTGTTGTCGCAATTGGCGGTCAATGCGGTCGAAGGGGTGCTGCTCGGCATCGGCCTCGCGGTTATCGGTATCCCGTTTGCCGCACTTTGGGCCATCCTCGCGATCCTGCTGCGCTTCATCCCGTATCTCGGCATCGTCATCGCGGCGCTGTTTCCGCTGGCGCTGGCCTTGGCGGTGGCGCCGGGTTGGTCGCTGGTCTTGTGGACGATATTGCTGTTCATTGGCGTCGAGACGGTGGTCGCCAATCTTGTCGAGCCGCGCCTCTATGCCGGCACGACCGGGCTGTCCTCGGTCGCGGTG
>JAJPIH010000048.1 GCA_021324875.1 Alphaproteobacteria bacterium | reverse complement strand
GGGATTGGGCAAGGGAAGCTTAACCCGACAAGGGTTAAGCATAAGTAATTAAGCCCTGCCTCGCTCCGTCGGGTGGGCCAGCGACCAAAGTCAGGGGCAACGGCTTAACCGATCGGACCGCGAACCCGCAGGCCCGGCGACCCGACCGGCAGCCAATCTTTCGCCCGCCATGGCGGCCGCTGTGGCGCGAGCCTTTTGGCGCGCGCTTCGGTGCGAAGCCGCGCCCGGGAACCAATCAGACCGGTGGCGAAACCGAGGCGGGCCGCGGCCGGCGAGCCGGCGCCCGATGACCGCACTCACCGATGCCGATTAGCGCTGCAGAATGATGTCGACGCGGCGGTTGAACACCGAGGGGTCGCTCGACCCGGTCTGTCCGATCGGCTCCTGTTGCACCATCGCGGCTGGGATGCCATCCGCGACAAGCTGGTCGGCAACGATCGAGGCGCGCGTCATCGCCAGGAATTTATTGGTTTGCACCGTCCCGGTGGCACTCGCCCGCGCCTGGACAGTGACCGATTTGGCGCCGACCTGCTTCGCCCGTTTCGCCGCGCGCGCGATGATCTCTTTCGAGCGCGGCGACAGGTAGGCGCTGAATTCGTCAAAGTAAACCAGATAGCGCGGCAGTTCGGCCGTGGCGGCGCCGCTGCTCGCCGCGCCCGCCGACGGGACGACGCTTGAAGCGCCATTCCCGGCCGTCGTCCCCGACGGCGATTGGGCCTTGACCGCAAACGCAACCAGCATCGCCGCCGCCAGAACCGCGATCGGTGCGCGCCGATATCGCACCATAATGTCCCCCCACCTCTGCGACCCTCTGCCCACCCTTCGGGCGGCCGAGTGTATGAGGGTTTGCCTCTGCGCGCGCAAGGCCTCGCAGCTCGTTCCGCCTGTGGGTAAGCCCGCACGGCGATCGCGGCATCACCTCACACCGGGATGTGTCGACGGCAACCTGATGCGGCAACGGGTAGAACGACCCCGTCGCTGTAGGCGCGCAAAGCCGATGGCCGCGTTGCCGATGGCGATGATCGCCGCCACCCCCAGCTTCGGCGGCTCGGCCGCGCGAGATCTGCCGGCGACTTAACCGACGCACCATATTGGGCCCGTACCGTATTGCCCGGAGCACCGCGCAGCTGCGCCGGCGCACCCGACGGCAGCCTTTGCGAAAGGGGGCTTATGAGCCTCGTCTTTGCCGTTCCTCCGCCCGCGCCCTCTGCGTTGCGCGCCACCCTCTACGACCACGCCATCCTCGACGAGATACGGGCTGACGCCGAAATCCTGGCGGCCGCCGAATTGCCCTCCGCGGCTCGCGACCGCATCGCCGCCACCGCTCGTGGGCTTGTCACGGTTGTTCGCCGTGAGCGGCACGGCAAGGGCGGGATCGACGCCTTTCTGCACGAATACACGCTCTCGACCCAGGAGGGCGTCGCCCTTCTGTGTCTGGCCGAAGCGTTGTTGCGCATCCCCGATACCGAGACCCTTGATCGGTTGATCCGCGACAAACTCGCCGAGGCCGATTGGGGGCGTCATCTCGGCCATTCGGATTCGGCTTTTGTCAACGCGTCGACCTGGGCGCTGATGCTCGGCGGGCGGCTGTTACGGGCCGAGCCGGCGCACGATCTGCGCGCCGCGCTACACCGATTTGTGATGCGCTCGAGCGAGTTGGTCGTGCGCCAGGCGGTCACCGCCGCAATGCGCATCCTCGCGCGTCAATTCGTGATGGGGCGGACGATCGAGGAGGCGCTCGAGCGGGCGCTGCCCGCCGAACGGGCGGGTTACCGCCATTCCTTTGACATGCTGGGTGAAGCTGCCTACACCGCCGCCGACGCCGGCCGCTATCTTGCCGCTTACGAACAGGCCGTGACCGCCGTCGGGCGGGCTGCCGGCGACCGCGCGATTGAAGCCGCCCCCAGCGTCTCGGTCAAATTGTCGGCGCTGCACCCGCGCTACGAATATGCGCAGCGCCAGCGGGTGTTGGCGGAAATGGCGCCGCGCCTATTGGCGCTCGCCGCTATGGCGCGAAGCGCCGGGATCGGCCTTACGATCGACGCCGAAGAAGCCGATCGGCTCGATCTGTCGCTCGACCTGATCGAAATCCTGGCGCTGGCGCCCGAGCTCGCCGGCTGGGACGGATTTGGGCTGGCGGTCCAGGCCTACCAGAAACGCGCGCTCGCGCTGATCGACTGGCTCGCCGACTTGGCGCGGCGCGGCCGCCGCCGGCTTATGGTGCGGCTGGTCAAGGGCGCCTATTGGGACACCGAGATCAAACGCGCACAGGAGCGCGGGCTCGCCGGCTATCCGGTCTATACGCGCAAGCTCGCAACCGACGTATCCTACCTGGCCGCCGCGCGCCGCCTTTTTTCTGATGGCAAGGCCTTCTATCCGCAATTTGCAACCCACAACGCCCACACCGTGGCTGCGGTGCTCGAGCTTGCCGGCGAACGCCGTGATTGGGAGTTCCAGCGGCTTCATGGCATGGGCGAGGCGCTCTACGAGGCGATCGTCGGCCCCGGACGTTTGAACCGACCGTGCCGGGTTTACGCCCCGGTCGGCAGCCACGAGGATCTGCTCGCCTATCTCGTGCGTCGGCTGCTCGAAAACGGCGCCAACACCTCGTTCGTCAACCGCATTCTCGACGATGCGCAGCCGCTCGACGAGATCGTCGCCGATCCGGTGGCACGCCTGGCCCGACTGCCGCACAAGCCGCATCCGCGCATTCCGCTGCCCGTAAACCTCTTTGCCCCGCGCAAGAATTCGCGGGGCATCGATCTCACCCACCCGCCGGCTCTGGTCGCACTGCGCGACGGTCTTGCCGCGGCCCTTGCCCAAGCCTGGGAGGCGGCTCCGATCATAAACGGCCGCGCCCAACCGGAGGCGTCGCACGCGGTGTTCGATCCGAGCGACCACCGGCGGCAGATCGGGAGGGTCAGCGAAAGCGGCCCTGCACAGATCGAAGCCGCACTTGATGGGGCCGCACAGGCCGCATCGGTCTGGGACCGGCGCCCGGCCGAGGAACGCGCCCTTCTGCTCGAACGCGCCGCCGATCTTTACGAGGCGCGCGGGCCGGAATTGCTGGCGCGCATCATTCGCGAGGGCGGCCGAACCATCCCGGCCGCGGTTTCCGAACTGCGCGAGGCGATCGATTTTCTGCGCTACTATGCCGAGCGCGCCCGCGCCGAATTCGCCGCCCCCACCCCGCTGCCGGGCCCGACCGGCGAGACCAACGAGATTGCCTTGCATGGCCGCGGCGTCTTCGCCTGCATTGCGCCATGGAATTTCCCGCTGTCGATCTTTACCGGTCAGGTCGCGGCAGCACTCGCCGCCGGCAATGCGGTGGTCGCCAAACCTGCAGAGCAGACCCCGCTGGTCGCGGCGGCGGCGGTCCACTTGCTGCACGAGGCCGGGATCCCCGCAGACGTGCTCCACCTCTTGCCCGGAAGCGGCGAGCGGGTCGGTGCCGCACTTGTCAGCGACCCGAGGGTCGCGGGTGTCGCCTTCACCGGTTCGACCGAGACCGCGCGTTCGATCGCGCTGGCACTCGCCCAGCGACCGGGTCCGCTGGTCCCGCTGATCGCCGAGACCGGGGGGCAGAATGCGATGATCGTAGATTCTTCGGCATTGCCCGAGCAGGTGGTTCGCGATGCCTTGGCCTCGGCTTTCGACAGCGCCGGCCAGCGTTGCTCTTCCGCGCGGCTCCTCTATCTGCAAGCCGACATCGCCGAGCGGGTGACCGAGATGCTCGCCGGTGCGATGGAAGAGCTGGTTATCGGCGACCCGGCTCTGCTGGCAACTGACATCGGGCCGGTCATCGATCGTCCCGCGTGCGAGGCGCTTGAGCGGCACGCCGCACGCATGAACCGCGACGGGCGGCTCATCTTTGCCTGCCGGCTCCCGGAAGGCACCGAGCATGGCACTTTTTTTGCGCCGCGGCTGTTCGAGATACGGGGTGCGCGGCTTCTGGAGCGCGAAGTGTTCGGCCCGATCCTGCACATCGTTCGCTGGTCGGCCGATCGGCTCGAGGCGGTACTCGACGAGATTGATGCCACCGGTTATGGTCTCACCCTCGGGATCCACAGTCGCATTGACGAGAACATCCACCGCATCCTTGAACGCCTGCGGATTGGCAACAACTACGTCAACCGCAACATGATCGGCGCCGTTGTCGGGGTCCAGCCGTTTGGCGGCGAGCGGTTATCGGGCACCGGGCCCAAGGCCGGCGGGCCCCGCTACCTGCATCGCTTTGCGACCGAGCGCACGCTGACGGTCGACACCACAGCCAGCGGCGGCAACGCGACGCTGCTGTCCTTGCAGGACGACATCTGAGGGGGACGCATTTCCGGGTGGCGGCGGAGACATTCGCCCCGCACCGCCGCCGGAGCCTTGTTCAACCACCGCTGGCCCGGTCGCGGCGAGCGGCGACTTCGGCGCGCACGCCGACGCCGGTCATCAGCATTTCGCTGGTATAGGCAAGGATCGCGCCGATCGTGCAAACGACCGCGAGGGCAAAGGTTGCGAACAAGGCCGAGGCCACCACCCGGTTGCCGAGCGTGCCGACAAACAAAGCCAGCACCGAGGCGCAGGTCGCCGCCGCGGCCACGGCCGCCAGTACGACGGCGACGTCTAGCGCCAACGATCGCCGGCGCAGACGCGCCATCTGTCGGGCGAGGGCGGTGATCTGTTCGGGTTCGGCACTTTCCATCTCTTTGGTGATCTGGTCGACCCGGTCGGCGACGCGCGCCAGCCGTGTGGCGAATACGTTGAGCAATGCGGCAATCCCCGACAGCAGAAAAATCGGGGTCAGCGCAACCTGGATGATATGGGCTACGGTGTCGGGCGGGGCGGTGGAGGCGGCGGTCAGAAGGCCGGGCATGGTGCGAGGTTTGGGCTGAACCGGGCAGAGGCAGAATAGTGATCACGCCGAGCGATTGCGGCAATCCTCCAAAACCCAACCACCAGGGGCCAGGTTGGCCGCGCCGTGCCCGCCCGCGCGCAGGGCGAACCGGAACGTCTACCGCAGCGCTGCGACAGGTCCTAGTTATAATAGGCCGTGATCTTTGCCATTCCGCTTTACGACGACAACCCGACCCGGCGCGCCCCGATCGTCAATTATGGGCTGATCGGGCTTTGTCTCGGCGCGTTTTTGTTGCAGCTCGGCCACAATCCGCACCGCGTATTGTATGGCTACGGCATGGTCCCGGCGGTGCTGTTCGGCCGGGCGCACCTCTTGCCGAGCCTGCATGTGTTGCCGCCATGGGCGACATTATTCACCAGCATGTTTTTGCACGGCGGATGGTTTCACCTGATCGGCAACATGTTGTTTCTCTGGATCTTTGGGCACAAGGTCGAAGACGAGCTCGGCCGCTTTCGCTACCTTCTATTGTATATGACGAGCGGGGTGGCGGCGGCATTCGTGCAGGCTCTTTCGGACCCCGCCTCCACGGTGCCGATGGTGGGCGCCAGCGGCGCCATTGCCGGCGTCCTCGGGGCCTATGCGGTGCTGTCGCCGCGCGCCAATGTCCATGTCTTCATCTGGATTGTGCTGCTGTTTCGGATCGTCAACATTCCGGCTTGGGCGCTGCTCGGGATGTGGTTTTTGATGCAATTGGCGAGCGGTCTGGGGACGGCCCAGAACCAGCCCGGGATCGCGTTCTGGGCGCATGTGGGCGGCTTTGTCGCCGGCATGGGGCTGGTTGTGTTTCTGCGTCCGCCGCAGACCGCGCTGTGGCAGCCGCAGCGCAACGCCTTTTTTGCCGCCGCGCCGCCTCGGGAATTTGCTCGCCTCCAACGATCAGGCCGCGGCTCGGTACCGCCCGCCGGACGCGCATATCGGCGGCGCGCGGGCCCTTGGGAGCGCTGGTAGACGCATGCCGGGCGCGCGCGGATCAGTCGCCGGACCGGCTTGGGCACCCGATTAATCGTGTTTTTCGAATGGAACCGAACCTCTGGATCACGCTCGATTACGTACGCGGCTGAGTCGTGTCGTCTTTCGATTGATTCCATTGAACATTGGATAGAAACGAGAGCCAGCGATTGGTCTCGCGCAACGTACTGAGAACCGCCGATACGAACCAAAGGTTGAGACAAAGCAGCATTAAGGTGCTGAGCTCGAACCAATGAATGATAATCCAATCCACGTTTCGGGCTCCGGTCGAGGGCTCGCCGCATAAATGGTGGGAATCACCGGAAAAGCTAGCCGCCGGAACGGAAAGCGGCCGGCCCGCCGGTTGCGCACCTTTCGGGCTCTGACGCCATGCAAAACCCGATCCGCCTGGTGTTTTGTTAACCAATATTTATCGGCGGCAGGCAACCGCGATCTTGCCAATTCGTCCGCTTGGAGACCATGTTGCCTCTGCCGTTTTCGTATGTCCTGTCACGCATGTAACAATATTCAAATCCGTTACTTCTGACGAATGCGCTTGATATGTTGTCCGATTCCTTCTATTCAATCGAGATATAAAAATTACCTCCGGCAATCCGATGATCCCATGGGATCTGATGTCGCATTTTATTTGAACGGCGCGCCCATTTGCGCGCGAAAATGGCGAACCGGCCATCCTCGACACAGGGCGGACTGTGATCGGAGATTTGTCGGTTCCTCGTCGAATTCTGCGCCGCCAACCTCACCTCGATCCCGCCCAGCACCGTATTACTGAAGATCTGGTTGTCGCCCCCGCGACGTCTTAAACCCGCGACCCGCCAGAAGCCGCCGCTCGCGCCGGGGCAGGGCGCCGAGGTCACAGATCAGTCGCCGACCACCCGGAAATCGGGGACCTGCGGCGGAGCCAGAATTGGACGCCGGCAGCTTTTGGTCAGGGCGCGATTTTCGTGAAATGCCACGGACAAGGCAGCGCCGTCGGGGGTTGCGCGCAGTGCTCGGCCGCCGTCCTCGCCCCGATCGCATCTTGGCGCACGATCCGTCCGGTGAAATTCAGTAGACCACGACGCTGCGGATCGACTCGCCGCGCTCCATCAATTCAAAGCCCTCATTGATTCGCTCGAGCGGCAGGGTGTGGGTGATCAGATCGTCGATATTGATTTTCCCGTTCATATACCAGTCGACGATCCGGGGGACATCGGTTCGGCCCTTCGCTCCGCCAAATGCGGTGCCCTTCCAGATCCGGCCGGTAACAAGTTGGAAGGGACGGGTGCTGATCTCCTCACCGGCGGCGGCAACACCGATGATCGTACTGACCCCCCACCCGCGGTGACAACATTCGAGCGCCTGGCGCATCGTCCGGACATTGCCGATGCACTCGAAGCTGTAATCCGCGCCGCCCTTGGTCAAGTCGACGAGATAGGGCACGAGGTCGCCTGCGACTTCTCGCGGATTGACAAAATGGGTCATTCCGAACTTTTCGGCGAGCGCGCGACGCGCGGGGTTAAGATCAACCCCGACGATCATGTCGGCGCCGACCATTCGACAGCCTTGCACGACATTAAGGCCGATGCCGCCCAACCCGAACACAACGACCCGTGCTCCGGGCTCGACCCGCGCGGTGTTGATCACCGCGCCGATGCCGGTGGTAACGCCGCAGCCGATATAGCAGACCTTATCGAAGGGAGCATCCTCGCGGATCTTTGCGACCGCGATCTCCGGGAGCACCGTGAAATCGGCAAAGGTCGAAGTTCCCATGTAATGGTGGATCATCGTCCCGCCGCGGGCGAAGCGGCTGGTGCCGTCCGGCATCACGCCCCGACCTTGGGTCGCGCGGATCGCGGTGCACAGATTGGTTTTGCCCGACAGGCAGGCTTCGCATTGGCGGCACTCGGGCGTGTAAAGCGGGATCACATGATCGCCCGGCCGAACCGAGGTCACCCCGGCGCCAATCTCGACAACGACGCCGGCGCCCTCATGTCCGAGAATGGCCGGAAACAGACCCTCCGGGTCGGCGCCCGACAGGGTGTATTTGTCGGTATGGCAAATGCCGGTGGCCTTGATCTCGACCAGCACTTCGCCGGCGCGCGGGCCATCCAGATCGACCGTTTCGATGGTCAGCGGCTTGCCCGCTTCATAGGCGACGGCGGCGCGGACCTGCATCAGCTCTGTCCTCCCAGAATAATCGGCGGCATCGCGATCATAGCGTGACGATCGCGGCCCGCGAACAGATCGGGCGAGCTCAGCCTGAGGCGTGCTGATTATAGATCGCCAGCCCGCGCAGGACATCGAGCGCTTGCGTCAGCTGCTCGTCGCCAGCGCCGCCGATGTCCTGGTTGGCCATCGAAGGGGCCGCCTTGTTACTCGCCGCCGGGGCCGCTTTGACCGCCGGTGCGACCTTCGCCGGCGTCGTACCGGTGGTCGGGGCGCCGCCGACCGCGTTCGCCGCGGGGGCCGGCTGATCGGGGTTCTTCAGCGCGCCCGGCAGGTCGGCCTCGTGCAGCCCCTCTTCCCGCGCGACCTTAACGAGCTTCACCGGGGTGACGACGAGATCGGGGTCGAGCCCCTTGCCGTCGATGTCCCGGCCCTCGGGGCTGGCAAAATGGGCGGTCGTCAGGCGGATCGCGCCACCGCCGGCCAACGGGATCAAGCTTTCGATCGCGCTGTCACCAAAGGTCTTTGTGCCCAGCAGCAAAGCGCGATGGTTATCCTGCAGCGCCGCGGCCAGCAATTCGGCTTCCTCGGCCGTGCCGCCATTGACCAGGACAACTATCGGCAGTCCCTTGACGAGATCGTTGGGGGTCGCGGCGATGTGCTTGACATTGTTGGGATCGTGGCCTTTGAGGACGGTGACGTCGCCCTTGTCGAGAAAGTCATCGGCGACGGTGATGGCGTCTTTGAAGCGACCGCCCGGGTTGTTGCGCACATCAAGGACGAGCCCGATCAGCTTGCCCCCGGTCTGTTGGCGCAAGTCCTGCACCGCCGCCGCAAGCGCCGCTGGCGTGCCATCGTCGAAACCGGCGATCCGTATATAGCCGATGTCCCCCTCCTCGACCCGTGCCGAAACCGTCTGTTGACGGTCGGCGGCGCGTTTCAGCGTCAGTTTGAGCGGTGCGCCTTCTCCGCGCTGCACGGTCAACACGACCGTGCTGCCCGCCGGACCGCGCAATTTCTTTTCGATTTCGGGGAGGGCCAGCTCAAACACCGGCTCCTTGTCGATTGCCAGGATCAGATCGCCGGGCTTGACGCCGGCCGCGGCGGCCGGCGACCCGTCGCGCGGCGAGATCACCTTTAATTCACCCTTGACCAAGGTAAGCGCCGCCCCGATGCCGACCTCGTTGTCACTCCCCGGCTCCTTCAGCGCCTTAAGCGCCGTCGGATCGAGATAGGCGGCGTGCGGATCAAGGCTGGTCAGCATGCCGGCGATTGCCGCTCCCACCAGCTTGTTGTCACTCACCGGGTCAACCGAGTCTTGGCGAATGCGCTCAAAGGCTTCGTCGAACAAATTCAACTCATCATAGACGGCGTCTTTGGACCCGATCTGGGTTTGGTCGCCGGCGAGCACCGCGCCCGGTGCCACCGTCGCCAAGATCACTCCCACCAACATCAGCTTGCGCACGCGCATCGCCTCCACCGCCGCATCGTCCGCCCGCACCCCGCCGCAACCCCGCGCAGCGAGAGGGCCCAAGCGCGGCGGGGCGTGGTTTGACCCTAACCCGGCAAAGATGGCATTACCATGATCCTGATGGTGCGGCGACCCCGCGATAAGGAGAGCGCATGGACCCGCTCGCCCGACTGAAAGCCGAGCCGTTGCCCTTTGCCGAGCTTCTCGGCATCGAGTTCGTCAGCGCGACGGCCGACCGCATCGTTGCCCGCATGGTGGTGCGCAGCGAATTCTGCACCCGCCCGGCGGTGCTGCACGGCGGGGCGATCATGGCCTTTGCCGACACGCTCGGCGCCGCCGGCACCATCCTCAATTTGCCCGAGGGGGCCGGCACGACGACGATCGAGAGCAAGACCAATTTCATCGCCCCGGCGCCGGCCGGAAGCGAGGTGATCGGCGAGGCGAGCCCGATCCATCGCGGCCGGCGAACAATGATCTGGCAGACCCGCATCACCGCCGGCAACGGCCGGCTCATCGCGCTGACCACCCAGACCCAGCTGGTGCTATGAACCGTTAGAGATAATCGCGCACGCGCTCGACCTCATCGAGAGCGCCGCCCGGGGTGATCGCAAGAATTTCATCAAAACCGATCTGCTCGATCCGTTTGAGGCGATGGCGGGCCTCGTCGGGCGTGCCTACGAGCGAGACCTTGGCGCGTTCGGCGAGGCTGCCGGGCTCGACCCGGTTCGACAGATCGACGACGACATTGGCCAACACGGCATTCTCGCTGCCGGCCTCGCGATAAATCCGCATGCCGTTTTCGAGATCTTCCCAGCTGCAATAGAGCCCGGACGCGATCCAGCCTTGACAATGCCGCGCGGCATAGATGATCCAGCGCGGGTTGCGCCAGGCGCCGAGCAACACCGGCGGCCCGCCTTCGCAACCCGGCCATGGCGTCAATATCCCACCATTCACCGGCTCGCCATGCCAAGTACGACGCATGATATCAAGCGACGCCGTCAGGGTGCGAAAGCGCTGGGCGTAATCGGCGCCGAACAGGTCGAAATCCGCCTTGGTCGAACCGCTGCCGACGCCAAGCCGCAGACGATTGCCGGACAGGGCCTGCACCGATTGCACGCGATGCGCGAGATCGACCGGATGGCGCAGCGACACCTGCAGCACTGCGGTGCCGAGCTCGACCCTTCGGGTCACCGCACTCAATGCGCCGAGGGCCACGAGCGGGTCGAGCGTGGCCCGGCCGCGACCGAGCGAATCCGTGACCCAGATGCCGGGAAAGCCCGCGGTCTCAACCCGCCGCGCAAAATTGGCGATGCGGTCGAAGGATTGGCCACGCGCCTCCGCCCCGGGATGCATAAAGGTGACGATGCTCAATCTCATCAGCGGCACTCTCTGCGGCCCGGCGCGCGGCACGGGCCTTGCCCGATCACAAGCGCGCCGACAATGCCTGCCGTCGCGGCTGCTGCCAATACGCGAATTTCGCGTCATCCCGACAATTGCCGGAACACGATCGCGCCGCCAAGCGCCGCAGGCAGCACAACGGCGAAACCGTCTTCCAAAGGTTGCAGCCCCAACCCGGCGGCGGTAAGCAACCGGGCAGCGACCTGCAAATCGCTGACCGCGATTTCATAGGCGGCGAGACCGGGCAGTGACGGCAACAGCGGCAGCCCGAATTCCCGGGCGAGAAATTCGGGCGGGGCGAAGTGCAGCGCGCCGCGGTCGAGCGCGATCGTCTCGATCTCACCCTCACGCCGAGCCGGGCGGCCGGTGAACCGCGCAAAGCGTTGCGCGGGTTCGTGCGGATCGGCGGCAGCGACCCACAATGCCCGCAACGCCTGCGCGCCGTTCCGATGATCGAGCCTGTCGCGGCGCCAAACCAGGCTCTCGCTGTGATGGGTCAAGAACTGGACACTCCCTTCCGGCATCGCCCCAGGCGCGACGCGGGCAATCGTGAAGCGCGCATCTCTTTGGCCGCTTTCGGTTGCAACCGGCCGACGCATATCCACGAGCGGCAATACCGGAAATCCGGCAGCGGCCAGCCGCCGATGCTCGGCGGCGGCATCGCCGGTGCTGAACGCCACGAGATGCAGCCCGATGTGACGGGAGAGGCTCGCGCGCAGCTGCTGCGCAAGCGGCGTTTCGCCGGTCGCGACCAGGATCTCAAGATATCCGCGTCGCAGCATCGCGCAGCGGTTGCCGGTGCCAGCCG
Source organism: Alphaproteobacteria bacterium (assembly GCA_021324875.1). Lineage (GTDB taxonomy): Bacteria > Pseudomonadota > Alphaproteobacteria > ATCC43930 > CGMCC-115725 > AP-15. Next base: position 14,587 of record JAJPIH010000048.1, on the reverse strand, counting down.
CAACGGTTTGGCCTGCGACCCGGTTTGTTTGCTCGCTAAACGGCGTCAGCCGGAACCCGCAGGCCGAAAGCGCGACCGCCGCCGGCTCCATCGCCGGAACGAAGTGCGCGACATGATCGAGAAATACCGCCCCTTCGCCGGGCAACTGACCGGGCATCGCCGCTCCTTTCTGTCCGCCCTCGCGTGTGTTGACGGCATCTTGCGGCTTGGCGTCGCTTCACCAAAGGGTGATCAAAGCCCACCGGCCCTTGTCGTCTTCGTGCGCTTTCCCAGATCAGATCAAGGAAGCCGCGCGCCGGCGGATCGATTTGCCTTTGCAACGGCGGTTCTGCAATGACCTTTCCGCTGACGCCAATCTCACTATCGACCCGCCGCAAGCTGGCGTCGATTTTCCTGTCGGTTGTCATTTTCGCGTTGCTGGCCGGGCTGACCACGCTCGCGCAAGGCCGGCCGCCCGCCTTCGGGATCCTCAACGCGATATTTGTCGGCACCGGGGTCGGCGTATTCGAACAATTTTATGTGCAAAGCTTAAGCGGTCGCTGGATGCGCAATATCCATCCATTGCTATCGATTGCAGTCTACACACTTTTTGTCGCAGTTCTTTTTGTAGTTTCTGTTAATATCTCACATCTTGTACTTTACCGATGGTATCCGACGCCGGTACCGTATCGACGCCTGCCGTTTATTCTTCCGATTGTGATCGCCTTTTCAGTGATCGGCATCGTGGTCATGCGGACGGTACACTTCATCGGCATCGAGAACCTGTTTCATCTGATGATCGGCACCTATCATCGCCCGGTCGTGCAGCAGAAAGTCCTAATGTTTATCGATATTAACAACTCGACCGCGTTGGCCGAACGGCTCGGCGCGCTCAAGATCAAGTCGCTGGTCGGCAAATTTCTGTTCGATATTGCAAAACCGATCACCGATTTCGGCGGCGAGATTTATCTCTACAAGGGCGACGGGCTGATCGCGATCTGGGATTGGCGAGAGGCGGTGCGCAACGATCGAATATTGCGAGCCCTGGACGCGGTATTCGCGGCGGTCCGTCGCGAGGAGCGCGCCTATAGAGCCCAATTCGGGGTGGTGCCGAGCTTTCGCATCGGGGTGCATGGCGGCGATGTGGTCGTCAGCGAGCAGGGCGACACCAAGCGTTCCATCGGGATCTATGGCAGCACGATCAACATCGCCTCGCGCATGGAGGACGCGGCCAAGATCCATAATGTACGCTGCGCAATATCCGGCGATGTGGCCCGGGCGCTCGCAGATGCAGACCGGCGCTTGCATCCGATCGGGTTTGACCAGCTCAAGGGCGTTTCCGATGCGATGTCGGTCTTCGAATACCGCGTACGCGGGGCCGATCCCGGAGCAATCCGCCGCCGCTGGCTTGGCCTTGGTGAAAATCCGCGCGGCACCGAGGAGGTCAGACCGGTCGTCAGCCAGGAAACCAAACCACCGGTAGCGATACCTTAGTAGCCCGGCGCGGTAGCCCAGCCAGATCGCTATCCGCAAAGTCTCACAGAGATTTGCGCAACGTGAGATTGATGCGCGTGCGGCCGGTTTGCGGATGGTCGCCATCGGCGAGCGGCGCCACCCCATGATAGACGAGGCGCGCGGGGCCGCCCCAAACCACAACATCGCCATGTTCGAGCCGGACCCGCCGCACCCGATCCTTGCGGGAAAGCCCTCCCCACAGAAACGTCGCCGGCAGGCCCAGCGAGACCGAGACCACCGGCGCCGACAGATCGCGCTCGTCCTCGTCGCGATGCAAAGACAATTTGGCGTCGGGTTCGTAGCGATTGATCAAGCAGGCGTCGGGCACGAAGACAGCAAAGCCCGCCATCGCCGCCGCTCGCGCAGCCAGAGCCCGGAACCGGGACGGCAGCGGCGGCCAGGCCCGCCCGGTCGCCGGATCGACGCGCTCATAACGATAACCGGCGCGATCGGTGATCCAGCCGGCCGCGCCGCAATTGGTCATCGCGACCGACATCCTGAAGCCGCCTGGCGTCGTCATCTGTCGGAACGGCGAAATTGCGGCGATTTTCGCGACCGCCGCAACCAATGAGGCGGCCTCCAGGCGGGCAAAGCCGCGCAGGACCACCGCTCCTTCGGCCAGCAACTCGCGGCTGGCGCCGGTTGCAGCGCTCGCAACCGCGCCGACAGGCGCCGCGGGCTCCTGCATGTCAGCCGAGCGGGATCGCGCGCAGCGCCGCGGTATCCTGCCGCGCCCCGGCGAGAACATAATTGACATCGGTGCCGGCGATCACAAAGCGCGCGCCAAGCCGGATCAGCTCGCCCTGTAACGCCACATTGTGGCGGATGCCGCCGACGCCCAGGGTCTTACCATGGGCGCGACAGGCGCCGGCCACCCGCTCGTAAGCCGCGCGCAGCCGCGGATGGTCGACCTGACCCGGAATGCCGTAATCGGTCGTCAGGTCGCCCGAGCCGATCAACAGCACATCGATGCCGGCAACCGCCGCGATCGCCTCGGCGTTGTCGATGCCGCGGGCGGTCTCCAACATCACGACCACGACCGTCTCAGCATTGAGCCGCTCATTGAGCTCACCCAGAGGCAGCGCGCGATAGCCGAGCGCGGGGCCAAGGCCCATCACCGAGCGCCGTCCGAGCGGCGGAAACCGGCAATGACGCACGACGGCCTCGGCCTGTTCGCGGGTTTCGACGTCGGGGACGATTACGCCCTGGGCGCCGCCATCGAGCACCCGGCTCATCCACTGCGCGTCATGGCTCGGCACGCGCACCAACGGTGTCACCCCGATGCCGAGCGCGGCCGCACACAGCGTGGCCGTGGTCTCGATCGAGTAGGGCGCGTGCTGCATGTCAACGTAAAGCGCATCGTAGCCGCCGGCCTTGGCGACCATCGCGATATCGACACTGCGCGTCAGCCGCAGGTTGAGGCACAGCACCAATTCCCTGGCGCTGAGTTTCTGCTTTGTCAGGTTGCGAGCGGCATCTTCGGGCATCGGCGGTCTCCATCGGCATTCCCAACTCGCCGCACCCAAACTCGGCTTTGGCCCGAACCGTTTGGGCGGGTCGAGACCTTAGCCGAATTTGTTGGAACGCGGGAAGCCGCTGGGAACCAGGCGGCCGGCGCCGCCGCGCCGGCCGAGCCACGGCCCGAGGTCGGTCTCGGTGCGGGTGCGGGCCTCGCTTTGCCGCCAGCTCAACCCATCGGCCAAGCGAAACACCTTGGCATCGACAAGCCCGCCCGTCTTGCAGCGCTGCAGGATGACCCCGCGGCCGCGGCTCATCAGCGGAATATCATCGAGTTTCAGGATCAGCATGCGGCGGTTGTCGCCGACCAGCGCCACCGCGTCCCCCTCCTCGGCGCGCACACAGATGCGCGCCACCGCGCCCGACCCCGGGGTCAGAATTTGCTTGCCGGCGCGGGTCTGGGCCAGCGCCTCTTCGCCGGCGATGACAAAGCCGCGCCCGTCGCTGGCTGCCACCAGCAATTCCATGGCCGGTCGATAGGCGAACATCGCGACCAGGTCATGCTCGTTTGGCAGGTCAATCATCAGCCGCAAGGGCTCGCCGTGACCGCGCCCGCCCGGCAAGCGCTCGACCGGGACAGTATAAAAGCGGCCGTTGGTCGCAAATGCGACCAGTCGATCGGTGGTCTCGGCCTCAATCGCAAAACGCGGTCCATCCCCGTCTTTGTGGCGCTGGTCGGCGGCCGCGACATTGTGGCCGCGCACGGTGCGCACCCAACCCTTTTGCGAACACAGCACGGTGACCAGCTCGCGCTCGATGAGTGCGGCCACCGGAATATCGACCACGATTGGCGGCTCGGTGATCGTCGTGCGGCGTCGGCCAAGCGCGCTATCGCCGCCGAATTCGGCTGCGGTGGCGGCGATTTCGCGGGCCACTGCCCGCCATTGTCGGCGCTCGCTGTCGAGCAAGCGGCGGAGCTGGCGTTCTTCCGCCGCAAGGCCTGCCAGCTCTTTGCGGATTGCGGCTTCCTCGAGTCGGCGCAGCGCCCGCAGCCGCATGTTCAAGATCGCCTCGGCCTGCGCCTCGCTCAGTTCCCAGCGGCGCATTATTTCGGCCCTTGGATCGTCGGCCTCGCGGATGATGCGGATCACCTCGTCGAGATTGGCGTAGACAACGATCTGGCCATTCAACACCTCGATGCGGCGCGCCACCGCGGCGAGCCGATGTCGGCTCATCCGCTGCAATACGTCGCGCCGGTGATCGAGAAAGGCCTGCAACGCCTCTTTGAGGCTCATGACCCGCGGCACACCGGCCGGATCGAGGACATTGAGGTTGAGGGGGACGCGAATTTCGAGTTCGGTCAGTCGAAACAGCTGCTCCATTAACGTTTCGGGATCGACATTGCGGTTTTTCGGCTCGATGACGAGCCGGACATCCTCTGCCGACTCATCACGGAGGTCGGCAATCAGCGGCAATTTTCGTTCATCGAGCAGCGCGGCGATCTTTTCGACAAGCCGGCTCTTCGGCACCCCGAAGGGGATTTCGGTAACCGCGATCTGGTAAGCGCCGTGGCCCAACGATTCATTTGTCCAACGGGCGCGCAGCCGGAAACTGCCGCGACCGGTGGCGTAGGCTTGGCGGATACTCTCGGCAGTCTCAACCACGACGCCGCCGGTCGGAAAGTCAGGACCTTGAACATGCGCGCACAGCGCATCAACCGTCGCTGCCGGATTTTCGATCAGATGGAGGAGGGCTGCGCACAGCTCGCCGGCATTGTGCGGTGGAATGCTGGTCGCCATGCCGACCGCAATGCCGGTAGCGCCGTTGGCCAACAGGTTTGGGAAGCGCGCCGGCAACACCACCGGTTCGCTATCTTCGCCGTCGTAAGTCGGGCGAAAATCGACGGCATTCTCGTCGATGCCTTCGAGCATCGCCTGCGCGACCGGCGACAACCTGCTTTCCGTGTAGCGCATCGCGGCGGCGTTGTCGCCGTCGACATTGCCAAAATTCCCTTGGCCATCGACCAGCGGATAACGCTGCGAGAAATCCTGCGCGAGCCGCACCAATGCGTCATAGACCGCAAGCTCGCCATGCGGATGGAACTTGCCGATGACATCGCCGACGACGCGGGCGCATTTCTTGTAACCGGCGGTGGGATCCAGCCGCAATTGCCGCATCGCGTGCAAAATGCGGCGATGCACCGGCTTCAACCCGTCGCGCACATCGGGCAGCGAGCGCGACATAATTGTCGAGAGCGCATAGGACAGATAACGCTCGCCCAGGGCGGCGGCGAAATCGACCTCGCGAACCTCCCCTAACGGAGCTGACAGGGGCATGATTTGGCGGCCTCGTTCGCGGACCTGCAAGCCCGAGTGAGCTTGACGATTGTCGGTATTTAGTTAGCAGGAGCGGCGGCGTCCCAAAAGCAAGCGGCCAGCCGGGCGCGGGCGGCGGGCAGCGCGCGACCCTGGGGTTCGAGCACATGGCGCACCAAAAAATATTGGGTCATGCGCAGCCCCGCCCCGATCTCCTCTCGCCCCGCCGGTCTGTCGCGCCACAAAAACGCAGGCAACGGCAATAGCTTGGCGTGGTAGGGCCGACCCGCCGCGCGCGATACCGCGCGACCGGTACGGGGCGAGACATAGGCGAGGTCGGTCGTCACGCCAGTCGCTGCGCAGCGCGAGAGGTCAAGCCCGAACCCCAGCGCCGCAAGCAGCGCGCATTCCCAGTGCACATAATGGGCGGCCCAGTCCGGCGCCGAATCGAGCGCATCGATCAGCGACATAAAGCCGGCAAAAACGTCCGGGTGCGGCTCGCGCTCGGGCAGGCTGAGCGTCAGCAGCGAGACGGCCGCGCCAAGTGCGGCCAGCCGCGAGGCGTCGTCAAGCAGCCGCGCCGCGTAACCGCGAACCAGCTCGCAGGTCATCAAACCAAGATGTTCGGGGAGGCGGCCGCGCCAAGTCGCCGCGACCAGATTTCCGGGTTGCAGCACCGCCCGCAATCGTGGCGACTGCCCGCCGCGAACCAGCCCGAAACAGCGGCCGTTTTCGCGGGTCAACAATTCGGCGATCAGCGCATGCTCGCCGTGCCGCCGTCCACCGAGCACAAACCCCGCATCGCTCCACTCCATGACCCAATCATAGCACCAAGCCGGGCCAGTTGACCGTTTGCCCCGTCACGAGCGAGGGCTCCCGACGTCGGGCATGCCGCCGCTTTTAGACCTGGGGATTGAGGCCGAGGGCGGCGAGACGCTCGCGGTCCTCGGCCCAGTTCTCCCGGACCTTGACAAACAAGAACAGGTGAACGCGGCGTCCCAGCATGGCTTCGAGCTCGAGGCGGGCCCGGGCACCGATCTCCTTGATCCGCCGCCCCCCTTCGCCGAGTACGATGGCCCGCTGGCTCGGCCGCTCGACATAGATCACTTGGCCGATCCGCACGCTGCCGTCGCGGCGTTCCTCCCAGCTCTCGGTCTCGACGGTCGAGGCATAGGGTAAATCGTCATGCAACTGCAAAAACACCTGTTCGCGGGTGAGTTCGGCGGCGATAAGCCGCTCGGGGGCGTCTGACAGCTGGTCTTCCGGAAAGAGCCAAGGTCCCGGCGGCACCGCTTGGGCGAGATAACCCTTCAGGTCGTCCACTCCGTCGCCAGTGAGCGCCGAGATCATCAGCACCGGGTCGAAATCGCCGCGCTTTGTAAGCTCGGCGGCGAGCCCGAGCAGACGCTCCCGGCGAACGCGATCGATCTTGTTGAGCGCCAGCACGGCGCGCCAACGACGCTCGCCGAGCCGATCGAGGATGCGGGCAACATCGGCCGTGATCCCGTTGGCGGCGTCGACCAGCAGCACGGTCTGATCGGCATCCTCGGCCCCCGACCAAGCAGCCGCCACCATCGCCCGGTCGAGCCGCCGACGCGGGGCAAAAATGCCCGGCGTGTCGACATAGATGAGCTGCGCGGCGCCCTCGATCGCGATGCCCAACAGCCGCGAGCGAGTGGTTTGCGCCTTTGGCGTAACGATCGCGAGTTTGTGTCCGACCAGCCGGTTCAACAGCGTTGATTTGCCGGCGTTAGGCGCCCCGATCAGCGCGACGTAACCGCAGCGGGTCGGCGCCGACGGCGTCACTGGCGTAGTCTCGGCCGATGCCGGAGCCATCGGGGCAGACGGCCCCCTATCGGCCGCGAAGCGCAAGCCGCCGCCGGTAGCGAGCCGGATCGGGATGGGTCAGGCGGCGTGGCGTTTGGCCCAATCGACAACCTCGGCATGGGTGGCAAACCACACCCGCCCTTGCGCCTGTGCGTGGCGGATGATCTCGTCGAGGATCCAAATGCGCGAGCGGTAGCCGATCACATGCGGGTGCATCGTCAGTTGAAAGATGCCCCCCTCGGCGTAAGCGGCGTCGAATTCGCGGCGAAAAATGTCAAAGACATCGGCCGGCGGCGTGTACGGCCGTAAACTCGAGAACCGGTGCATCATGAAATAAACAGCGTCGTCTCGGACCCATTCGACCGGCAATTCGATAACCCCGCACGGTTCGCCGTCGAGCAGCAATTCGTAGCAATCCTCGTCCGACATCAGCGACGAATCGTAGAGGAGGCCCATCTCCTTCTCGATTTCGAGAGTATTCTGACTGAAGTCCCAGGACGGTGTGCGCAGTCCGACGGGGCGCACCCCGCTCACGCTTTCAAGGGTATCGGCCGAACGCAACATCAGATCGCGCCCCGCCTCGCGCGGCAGCACTGAATTCAATTCATGGATCCAGCCATGGATGCCGATCTCGTGGCCCTCGGCCACGACCTGCCGTTGCTCGTCGGGGTGCAATAGCGCGGTAACCGCCGGCACGTAAAAGCTGGCCTTGACCCCGTATTTCGCCAGAATCTTGAGAATGCGCGGCACGCCGACACGGTTGCCGTATTGCCCCCAAGCCAGCCGCCCTATTGAATTGCCGCCGTCGCGGAGATCGTTGGTTTCATGGTCGCTATCGAACGACAAAGCCACCGCGCAGCGCGCCCCGCCCGGCCATTCCGCCGGCCGCAGCCGGCGTCCGGCGCGTACCCGGTTGACGCGCCGGCGCCACTCCTCCTCAGGCCATTGCCAGGGTTCGAGCTCGGATTTCGGCGCGTTCATCCCGCGATCTCCGCTAAAGTGAAGCCCTCGGCGGGAGGAGGCGGGAGAATGGTCGGAGCGGTGAGATTCGAACTCACGACCCTCAGCACCCCATGCTGATGCGCTACCAGGCTGCGCTACGCTCCGACCGCGGCGGCTCCCGCCGAGGAGCGGATCATAAGGCCGCCCACCCGGCGGCGCAACCCGACGTCTCCGCCCGGCGGTCACGGCGCAGCTTGCCGACCGGCACAAGCAGGGCAGAGGGTTGCCGGCGGCGCCACCTTTCGCGGCGGGTCGGGCGTGCCATGGCGGAGGCCGCGGTATGAGCGAGGCGGAAAGCGCCGAATTTGCGCGGTTCGGGGTGGCCGCGGGCTGGGTCTTCGCGATCCGTCACCGTGTCCGATGGAGCGAGTGCGACCCGTTCGGTCACGCCAACCACCGCGCTTATTTCGAATGGTTCGAAGAGGCCCGCAATCGCTACCTGGAAACCGCCGGACTGCCGAAACTGTCGGCGACGGCGCCGGGGCCGGTGATGGCGGAAACCGGCATCCGCTATTTGCGGCCGCTGGTCTATGGCGACGAGATCCTTGTGACGGCGCGCACGGCGCGGCTCGGGACCACCAGTTTCGAGATGGAATATGCCGTCTGGTGCCGCGGCTTGTGCGCCGAAGGCCGCGCCGTGTTGATCCTGATGGTCAACGCCACCGGCGAAAAGACACCGCTGCCCGCAAGCCTGTGCCGCGCTATTCTGGCGCGCGACCCCGAGGCCCGCGAGGCCGGAGCCGATGAGAGGCGATGACCGATGAAACGCGCCGTGATCGTCATCTGCGACAGTCTTCGCCGCGATCTGATTACGCCCGCGGACGCACCTTTTCTCTGCGAACTGGGCCGACATTCGGCGCAATTCACCAACCATACCAGCGTCTTTCCTTCGACCACCCGGGCCAGCGCCGCCTCGATTGCGACCGGCTGCCGACCGGCGCGGCATGGCCTGCTCGGCAATACGATGGCGCTTGACGAAGGCAACGGGCTCGTTTGCCTGTCGGTCGGCGCCCCCGATTTCCGCGACCGGCTCTACCGCGCGACCGGGCGTACCTTGCATGTACCGACGATGGCCGAACGGATCGCACGCCGCGGCGGCGAGGCGATCGCCTTTTCGAATGTGTCGCCGGGCGCCGCCTATTTTCTCGACCCCGACGGCTGGGGCTGGGTTTACAACCCGGCCGGCAGTTTCGGGCCGGGCCGGCGCCCGCTCCCGGCCGGCGAGGGGCTGGCGGTCGGCAAGGGCGAGGCCGGCGACAACGCAGTAACCGAGCGCTTTTGCGCCGAGGTGCTTGACGACCGCGCCCCGACCCTGGCGCTGTTGTGGCTCTCCGAGCCTGACTTCACCGGCCACCACGCACCGCTGGGTTCGCCCGAGCATCGCCGCGCGATCGCCGCCGCCGATCGCAACGTCAGGCGGGTGGCAGAGACGGTGGCGCGGCTCGATCCCGCAGGCGAGGACATCCTGTTTGTTGTCGGCTCCGATCATGGGATGGAAACCGTTGCCGAGACGATCGATCTTGATAAGGTCCTGACTGAGGCGGGGTTGAAACGCGCCAGCCGATCGACCGAAATTGTCGGCGCGCCGAACGGCACGGCGGCGGTTTTGTATTTCGCAGATCCGGACGGGCCGCTTGTCGCCGAGGTCGCGAAATTTCTCGAAGGCCAAGCTTGGGCGGGCCAGGTATTCACCGGTAACCGCCTCGCCGCGATCGGGCTGCCGGCCGCGTCGGCGGCCCGGATTGCCGTCACGATGCGCACGGAAGATCGGCCCAATCCTTACGGCGTGTCGGGCCACAGCGCCATCGTCCGCGACCCGTCGGGCGAAAAGGACGTGACCGGCTTTGGCCAGCATGGCGGGCTCGGACCCAACGAGCAGCGACCGTTTTTGTATGTATCGGGTGGCGGATTTGCTCCCGGCTTACGCACCGCGCGTTCATCGCTTGTTGATATTGCGCCGTCGGTTCTGCGTCATCTCGGTCTTGCCCATGCGGACCTCGACGGTCGCGCGCTGCCGCAGCAGCCGCCGGCCTGACGCCTAATCGGGGGACGACGCCGCCATAGCGGCGCCACGTCTAATGGTCAATGGATGTCGATCCCAGGAGGATAGGAGATGGCGCGCAAGCAGATGGCGGTCGACAGCATCGCCGAGGCGTATCTGACGCTGCTCGCCGAGCGCGGGGTTGAATACCTGTTTGCCAATGCCGGCACCGACTTCGCGCCGCTCGTCGAGGCTTTTGCCAAAGCGGCCGGCAGCGGGGTGCGGGTGCCGAAACCGGTGCTGGCCGCGCACGAGAACCTGGCGCTGTCGATGGCGCATGGCTGGGCAATGGTCACCGGGCGGGTGCCGGCGGTCATGGTTCATGTCAGCGTCGGCACCGCGAACGCGATCTGCGGCGTGTTCAACGCCGCCCGTGACAACATCCCGGTGTTGTTCACCGCCGGCCGCTCGCCGCTGACCGAAGCCGGACTGCCCGGCGCCCGCGACGTCTATATCCACTGGGCACAGGAAATGTTCGACCAGGCCGGGATGGTGCGCGAACTGGTCAAATGGGATTACGAACTCAGAAACGGTGAGCAACTCGAAACTGTCGTCGATCGCGCCCTGGCGGTCGCGACCACCGAACCGAGGGGGCCGGTCTATCTGTCGTTGCCGCGCGAGGTCCTCGCCGCGCCGCTGCCCGGCTTTTTTTATGACCAGCCGCCCGCCGGGTTGCAGCCGCCGCCCCCGGTCCCGATCCGAATGCGATCGACGAAGCGGCCCGGATACTCGCCGGCGCACAAAATCCGCTGATCATCACCGCCAGCGCCGGACGCGACCCGGCGGCGGTCGCCGCGCTCGGCGAACTGGCCGAACGCTTTGCGCTGCCGGTCGTGCAGCATCGCCCACGCCACCTATCGCTGCCCGCCGCCCATCCTTGCCATCTCGGCTACGACGCCGGTCCCTATCTGGCCGATGCGGATGCGATCCTGGTCCTCGAATGTGACGTGCCGTGGGTGCCGCAGCTAAAGGCGCCGGGCGCGGATTGTCGCGTCATCCATCTCGGCATCGATCCATTGTTTCAGCGCTATCCGATCCGCGGCTTCCCGTGCGACCTCGCGGTCACGGCCGCGCCGGTTGTCGCCTTGCCGGCGCTGTCGGCAGCGCTGGAGCGGCACAGCCGCAGGGATGCGGTTTCCGCCCGGCGCCAGCGCCTGGATGAGCGGCGCGAGGCATTACAGGCCGGCTGGCGCCGAGCCCGCGAGGCGGCGCAGCGGCGCCGGCCGATCGATATGGCCTGGGCCAGCGCCTGCATCGGCGCGGCAAAACCGGAGGATGCGATCCTGGTCAACGAATACACGCTGCTGTCCGAGCATTGCGGCACGAACCTGCCGGGAACTTATTTCGGCTCGAGTCCCGCCTCGGGGCTCGGCTGGGGCGGCGGCGCCGCGCTCGGGGCCAAGCTGGCATGCCCCGACCGGCTCGTCATCGCCGTACTCGGCGACGGTTCGCATCTGTTCGGCAATCCAGTCGCGTTGCACCACGCTGCGGCGGCGCACGATCTGCCGGTGTTGTTTGTGATCATGAACAATTCGATGTGGGGCGCGGTGCGGCGCGCGACGATGGGGATGTATCCGCAAGGTGAGGCGATGCGCAGCAACAAGCCGCCGCTGATCGATCTCGATCGCTTGCCGGCCTTCGAACAGGTCTGCGCCGCCGCCGGCGGCTATGGCGAACGGGTCGAGGACCCGGCGCAGCTGCCAGCGGCGCTCGACCGCGCCCTCCACGCGGTGACGGTCGAAAAACGCCAAGCCTTGCTCAACGTGATCTGCCGCGGACCCTAGGTCGTCGGTCGGCGAGCCAACTCGATAGTCGGCCTCGGACCGTTGACCGACCGCGTCGGCCAAGCACTCGCCAAGGACGACGTCTCGGCCGGACCGCATCAGCGGCGCGCAACCGCGACGGCGAGGGTGCGGTCGCCGGGCCGAAAGCTCGGATCCACCGCCAGCCGGCTCGGGCGACGCCTGACCGGTGCGGCGCTATTGTTGCTGCTGTTGGCGACAGGGGCCGAGGCCGAGGATCTTGTCGCCGACTATACCGCCTTTTGGGCTGGGCTGCCGGCGGCGCGCATCCGTCTTGAACTTGCCGTCGAGAACCGCACCTACCGCGACCGCATCGAGATCCGCACCGAAGGGCTGGTTCAACTGCTCACCCGTTTTCGCGCCGACGCCGAGGCGTCGGGCCTTTTCGGGCGCAACCGCAGCGCCGAACCGGTTCGTTACGACGCGCAATATGATCTGCGTAAATGGCGCGACAGCCGCATCGGGATGCGCTTTGTCAAGCATGACGGCTACGTCGTCGCCGAACGCAGCGCCGGCGATACGAGCCGCAAGGCGCTGTTGGACGAAAAATACCGGCGCGACATTCTCGATCCGTTAACCGCGCTCGAGCAGGTGCGGACGGCAATCACCGGGCGCGGCGCCACGGCGGAAAACCCTTTTGCAATACCGGTATACGACGGCACCCGCCGTTTCGACGTGGTCGGGCAGGTGCTGCCCAAAACCGCGCCAAAGGCCGGAGAAGTGCAAGTTTTGCTGACCTTGCGGCCGATCGCCGGCTTCAAAGGCATGAAGCACAATGACGGCGATCCCGACAATGCGCCGCGCCCGGTCACTGCCACCTTCACCGACGATGCGCGACGCTTGCCGATCCTGGTCAGTCTGCGCGTGTTCTTCCTGCCCCTCGAGATCCGGCTTGACCGCGTTTGCGACGACGCCAAAACCTGCGGCGTGCGATAATCGGCGCCAAACCAATACCGCTCTCGCATTTAATGCCAGACGCGGTGGTAATGGCGATACCGATAACGCCGCGGCCCGAAATACACGGGAGCCGCATAGGGATAGCCATAGTAATATGGATAAGGATAGGCGTAATATATCGGGTATGGATAATAATAGACCGGTGGCGGGTAATACCCCCAGAACCCCGGGACGCCGATGCCGATCCCGATCGCGACACCCGCCTGGGCCGGTGCGCTCAGCCCGAGCGCGCCTAAAAGAGCGCCGCCAACCACGACCACACTCAGCATCGCCTTCAGCGGTTTTCTGATCAGAGCCGTCATTTGGACCCCCTCATCGCGGTCGATCCTGTCGTGCGGGATCGATAACGAGGGTGCAAGCAGGCTGTTTCCGCCTTCCGGCTTATTTGGCGGTGACAAAAACGTGGCCGTGACCGCTGCAAACCGGGATCGTGTTGGCGTTGGTTGCTTGACCGCCGACCACCGGCTGCACAGCTTTATCGGGTCGCCCCGCAATCGCGCAGGAAGGGAAATGGACGATGAGCGACGACATCCGGCCCTATGCCCGACCGCAGGAAGGTCGGCAGCCGCCCTATCTGCATCCCGACTATACCAGCACAGTCACGCGCGCGCCGAGACGGCGGCCGGTCCGTATCGAGCATACGCTGACCGAAATTACCGGTCCGGTTTTCGCCGACCGCTGGGCCGGTCCCGATGTCGCCGATTTGACCCGCGGCCACGGTGGCCCGCCGCTGGGCGAGCGCATCATCGTCGCCGGGCGGGTGCTCGACGAGGATGGTCGGCCGGTGCCCGGAACCCTGGTTGAGCTTTGGCAGTGCAATGCCGCCGGCCGCTATCGTCATCCGGTCGACCAGCATGACGCCCCGCTCGACCCGAACTTCGATGGGCGCGGCCAAGCGTTGACCAACGAGCGCGGCGAGTATCGGTTTCTGACAATCAAGCCAGGGGCCTATCCTTGGCGCAATAGCTACAATTCGTGGCGGCCGGCGCATATTCATTTCGGCATTTTCGGTCCGGCCTTCGTGACCCGGCTCGTCACGCAGATGTATTTTCCAGGCGATCCGCTGCTTGCGTTTGACGCAATCTATCTCGGCACCGCTGATAGCCAAGCGCGCGAGCGGCTGGTCGCGCACTACGATCCCGATCTCAGCGAGGCGGAATGGGCGCTCGGTTATCGCTTTGACATCGTGTTACGCGGTCGCGAGGCGACGCCGATGGAGACCGCCTGACATGCCCGGCAAGCCCATCGCGACGCCATCGCAGACGGTCGGGCCGTTTTTTCACATCGGGCTCGACCGGCCCGACTGGGCCGATCTTGCCGCCGCGGGCGCGCAAGGCGAGCGCCTGGTCATCGAAGGCCGGGTCATCGACGGCGCCGGCGCCCCGGTCCCCGACGCCTGCCTCGAACTGTGGCAAGCAAACGCCGCGGGCCGTTACGCCCACCCTGAAGATGCCGGCAACGACCGGCCCCTCGACCCGAATTTCCGCGGCTTCGGGCGGGTATCGACCGATGCCGAAGGAAGGTTTCGCTTTGCGACGATCCGGCCCGGGCCGGTCCCCGGACGCGGCAACGCGCTGCAAGCCCCGCATATCGCGGTGGCGCTGTTCGCCCGCGGCCTTTTGAAACAGCTTTATACGCGAATTTATTTCGCCGGCGATCCGCGCAACGAAACCGATCCCGTGCTCCTCGCC
>JAJPIH010000409.1 GCA_021324875.1 Alphaproteobacteria bacterium | reverse complement strand
GGCGGCCGGCTCAAAGCCATGGTCTCGGGCGGCGCCGCGCTTAACCCCGAGATTGGCAGCTTTTTTCTGGCGCTGGGGGTGCGGCTGTTGCAGGGCTACGGCCAGACCGAGGCAGCCCCGGTGATCGCGTGCAACACGCCCAACCGGATCAAGATCGACACGGTCGGCCCGCCGCTCGACGGGGTCGAGGTGCGCATCGCCGAGGACGGCGAAATCCTGGTTGCCGGCGACAATGTCATGAAGGGCTACTGGAACGACCCGCAGGCGACCGCCCAGGCGCTCACCGGCGGCTGGCTGCACACCGGCGACGTCGGTCATATCGACGCCGACGGATATATCGCGATCACCGACCGCAAGCGCGATTTTATCAAAAGCTCGGGCGGCGAGATGATCTCGCCGGCGCGGGTCGAAGGCTATCTGACCCTCGAGCCTGAGATTGCCCAGGCGATCGTGTTTGGCGACCGCCGCCCATATCTGGTTGCGGTTGTGGTTCCCGACCCCGATTTCACGGCGCATTTCGCCCGCGAAAACGACAGCACCGCCGAACTTGCCGCGCTCGCCGACGACCCGCGCTTCACCCTCGCGATCGGTGCCGCAGTCGCCCGCGTCAACGGCCATCTCGCCGCCGCCGAGCGGGTGCGCCGCTTTGTCATCGCCAGCGAACCATTCACGATCGCCAATGGCCAGATGACCCCGACCCTGAAAGTCAAGCGCCACGCAATCCGCGAGGTCTATGGCGCCGCGATCGATGGGCTCTATGACGGCAAGGGCATAGCCGCCTGACCCAAGCGCGGTGGCATCCGCCCGCGGTCCGCAGCGTGAGCCCAAGCGCCCGCCCGTTATAGCCTTCTGAGATCTTGGCCGCGCCCGCGCTCAAGCGAGCGCGTCGGCGAGCAGGCGCACGATATGGCGGGCTTCGCGGCCGGTCGCGTCGGCAATCTGGTGGCGGCAGCTGGTGCCGCAGGCGGCGAGCAGCGTGTCGGCGGGGGCAGCCCGGATTTTGGGCAACACGCCAAGCTCGCCGATCTTGAGCGACATCTCATAATGCTCGTTCTCGTAGCCGAAGGACCCGGCCATACCGCAGCAGGTCGAGGCAAAGGTCTCGACCTCGAGCCCGGGGATCATCCGCAAAGTCTCCGCCGCCGCCTCGACCGTGGCAAAGGCCTTTTGATGGCAATGGCCATGCAGCAGCGCCTTGCCGCTGCCGAGCGGTCTCAACCCGAGGTCAAACCGGCCCGCGGCGCGTTCCGTCTCCGCAAACTCTTCGAACAGCTGGGCATGGGCGGCAAGCGCGCGCGTTTCGGGGCCGGGCAACAGCACCCGGTATTCGTCGCGCAAGGTCAACAGACACGAGGGTTCGAGCCCGACCACCGGCGTGCGGCTGCGCACAAAAGGCGCCAGCGCCGCGATCATCCGGCGCGCCTCGGTGCGCGCCTCATCGACCAGGCCGATGGCAAGAAAGCTGCGCCCACAACATAACGGCCGGCCTCGCTCCGGATCGGCCGCGACCACGTCATAGCCGGCGCCCGCCAGCACGCGCTCGGCCGCCCGCGCGTTCTCCGGCTCGAAATAGCGGTTGAAGGTGTCGACCAGCAGCACCACCCGGCGCCGGCTGTCGCCGGCGGCAGGGCGCGGTCCGCGATAGGGGTGCGCCGACCATTGCGGCAGACGCCGCCGGGCGCTGAGCCCCAGAGAACGCTCGCCAAATGCCCGCACCAGGGCCGAGCGGTTGCGCAGGTTGATCAGCGGCGCGAGGCGGGCCGCGTAAGGCGCATAGCGCGGCAGATAGGCCACCACCCGGTCGCGACGGGTCAGCCCGTGCCGGCGGCGCCAATGATGCAGGAATTCGATCTTCATCCGCGCCATGTCGACGCCGGTCGGGCATTCGCGACGGCACCCCTTGCACGAGATGCACAGCTCCATCGTCTCACGCATCTCGGGGGCGACCAGCGCCTCAGGCCCCAACTGCCCGCTCAGCGCCAGCCGCAATGTATTGGCGCGGCCACGGGTCAGGTGCCGCTCGTCACCGGTGGCGCGAAACGACGGGCACATGACCCCCGCGTCGCGGGCGCGGCAGGCGCCGTTATTGTTGCACATCTCGGCGGCGGCGCTGAACCCGCCCCATTCCGACCAGTCGAGCGCCGTCTCAATCGGCGCCGGCCGGTAATCGGGCGTGAAGCGGAACAGGCTGCGATCGTCCATTTTCGGCGCGCGCACGATCTTGCCGGGATTGAAGAGGCCGGCGGGGTCGAAGGTGTCCTTGACCTCCTCGAAGGCCCGCACCAGGCGCGCGCCAAACATCGCCTCGTGAAACTCCGACCGCACCAGGCCGTCGCCATGCTCGCCCGAATGCGAGCCTTTGAATTCGCGGACCATCGCAAACGCCTCTTCGGCGATCGCCCGCATCTTTCTGACTTCAAGCTCCTGCTTGAGGTTCAAGACCGGGCGCACATGCAGGCAGCCAACCGAGGCATGGGCGTACCAGGTGCCGTAAGTGCCATGCTTTTCGAAAATCCGGGTCAGTCGATCGGTATATTCGGCTAGGTCTTCGAGCCGCACGGCACAGTCTTCGAGAAACGAGACCGGTTTGCCGTCGCCTTTCATCGACATCATGATGTTGAGCGCCTGGGCGCGGACCTCGAGCACCGCCGTCTGCAACGCCGGCTCGATCGCATCGACGACCGCATCGGCATAGCCGAGATCGCCCATCAATTCATGCAGCTGAGCAAGGCGGCGCACATTGTCGGCCGCATCGTCGCCGGCAAATTCGGTCATCAACAGCGCCGCCGGCGACCCCTTTACATAACTGTCGATGACCGCGCGAAACATCGGGATATCGCGCGCCAGATCGATCATCGTGCGATCCATCAGCTCGACCGCGCTCGGTCCCAGTTCGACAATTTTGCGGGTCGCCGCCATCGCCCCGTAGAAAGTCGGGAAATGGCAAATG
>JAJPIH010000188.1 GCA_021324875.1 Alphaproteobacteria bacterium | reverse complement strand
GTCAGGTTGAGATCGAACAGAAAATTCTGGCCGAGCCGCCGCCGCGCCGCGATGCCGTGGCGGGCGATCAGCTCGCGCAATGGCGGCAACGCCGCCGGATCGGTGGCGCTCAGCCGCGTGCGTCCCGCCGCGCTCGGCGCCTCTCGGCCATCGCCGCCGCCAGCCGCAACGCCGCGATCAGGCTTCCCGCCCGAGCCACGCCCTTGCCGGCGATTGCAAAAGCGGTCCCGTGGTCGGGCGAGGTGCGCACAAAGGGCAGACCGAGGGTGACATTGACCCCGCCGTCAAAATCGATCGTTTTGATCGGGATCAGCGCCTGGTCGTGATACATGCACAAGGCCGCGTCATAGCCGCGCCGCGCCTCGGCGTGAAACATCGTGTCGGCGGCAAAGGGGCCGCGCGCATCGACGCCATCGTCGCGCAGCGCCGCAATCGCCGGCGCGACGCCGTCGATTTCCTCGCGTCCCAGACCGCCGCCCTCACCGGCATGCGGGTTCAACCCGGCCACCGCCAGGACCGGAGCGGCAATGCCGAAGTCACTGCGCAATGCGGCGGCGGTAATCCGGCCGGCCGCGACGATCATGGCCGGGTCGAGAAGGTCTGCGACCCGGCGCAACGGCAGGTGGATTGTGACCGGCACGACCCGCAATTGGGCACAGGCCAGCATCATGACCGGGGTCACGCCGCCCGCCAGCTCAGCCAGATACTCGGTGTGCCCCGGGTGGCGGAACCCGGCGCGATAAAGGCTGTCCTTGTGGATCGGATTGGTGACGATCGCGGCCGCTTTGCCGGCGCGCACATCGCCGACCGCGTGATCGATCGCGGCCAGGATGGCCGCGGCATCGGCCGGGTCGGGTTGGCCTGGACGGCCTTGCGGATTGATCCCGATCGCCAGCACCGGCAGCGCCGCGGGGAAAGCCGCCGCCGCTTCCTCGGGGGCGGCGATCGCTGCGACCGGCACCTGCCAACCAAGCCGCGCGGCCAGGCCGGCCACTCGCCCGGGGTCGTCCCGCAGATAAAAGAGCGGCACTCCGCCGTTGCGGGCGAGCCAAGCCTTGAGCGCAATCTCGCCGCCGATCCCGGCGGGCTCGCCCATGGTCAGCACCAGCGGCAGGCGCATCAGCTTACACCCGGACGTCGACAAACGCCTCGCGCCGCAGCTCCCGCAGATAACGCTGCGAGAGCAGGTCGAGATGCTCGCGCATCAATGTCTCGGCGACATCCGCGCGCGTCGGCACAAACGCCTTTGGCTGGTTCTTGCTGCACACCATGATCACGCCGACCCCGTTCTTTTGCAGGATCGGCTGCGAGGCTTGGCCGATCGACAGCCCCATGATCATGCTGCGCATGCCCGGCGCGATCTGGTCGAGGCGCAAATCGCCCTGGCTTGAGAGCTGCGGCGCCTCGGTCTTGCCGATGCGCACCATATCCTCGCAGTTCTTGGCCGTGCCGCGCACATTTTCAGCCTGGGCAATCGCCGCGCGGCGCTGCGCTTCGGTGGGTTGCGTCGGCAGCGGAAAGACCACTTGCACCAGATGCAAGACCGTTTCATCCGGGCTCGGCACGCCGCCGGCGCCGCGGCGATCGAGCACCAGCAACAGGTAATAGCCGCCGGCCGCGCGAATCGGCGGCGACAACTCGCCGGGCTGCATCCCGGTCACCGCCTTGGCCAAGGGCGGGCTCAGCTCGTCCGGATGGATCCAGCCCATATCCCCGCCGACCGCGGCGGTTGCCGATTGCGAGAACTGGCGCGCGACAGTCGAAAACCGCGCGCCCTGTTTCATCTCGGCGATCAGGCGCTCGGCCTCGGCGCGAACATCGGCGTCGCGGTCGGGGTTGTCGACCGGCAGAAAGATTTCGGCGACGCGCGCTTCCGGGGTCTTCTCATCCTGTTTGAGGCGCTTCAGGGCGTCGTCGATCTCGTCGTCGGAAACCGGGTCGCTGTCCGCCGCCATCTGTCGGATCAACTTGGCCCACACGATCGAGGCGGTGACCTGGTTGACCAGCGCACTCTTTTCGATGCCGTTATTTTTGAGCACCTGAAAGAGTTGCTCCGGCTTCAAATTGTTCTGCTGCGCGATCTGCGCGATCGCCTTGTCGATTTCGGCCTTGCTGGCGGTGATGTTTTTGCGCCGCGCTTCCTGCATTTCGAGCTTCTCGTCGACCAGCGTGCGCAGCACCTGGGCGCTCAGGCGCCGGGCTCCCTCCGCGGTCTGCGGCACCGCGGTCGACAACATCACCATGCGCACCCGCGAGGCGAGATCGGCGACCGAGATCACATCGTCGTTGACCACCGCCGCGATGCGCATTTCGGGGTAGGAGGATTGCGGAGGTTGCTGGCCTGGTTGCGGGTGTGGTCCCGGCAGGGCGGGAGCCGGACCCGATTGCAGCACGCGCGGAGACCCCAGCGGCGCTGCGGCCAATGCGAGCGGCCACAGCACCGCCAACCACAAAATCGGAAACCAGCGGGTTTTGACCATCGCCAACCACTCGCGACCCTGCAAACGCAGCCGATATTACACGTTTTTGCGCCGCGCGGCGCGCCCGGGCGTCGAAACACCGCGGGCCGGGCGCCTCGCGGTCTGGTGAAAGGCTGTCGGCGCCGGCTAGGGTGTGCCGCCGAGGGTGGCGACGGTGCCGCCGATCTCGCCGATATTCTTGAACACGACGCTGAACAGCACCGAATAGCCGGGGGTCACCGCACCGGTGCGGATGCCGGATTGGGTAATGCCGCCGATAAATGCCATGCACTCGTCCTGGTAGATTGCCGACAGCGAGGCGTAAAGGCTGGTGTTGCTCGCGACCGACGTCGTCACGCCGTTGATGATGTTGGTGGAATTGGTCAGATTGAGGGTCTCGGCACACTGCAGCGACCAGTACCGGGTTAGCCTTGCGGTGGCGCTGAAATTGAGCTGCTCCTGCTTGCCGTAAAGCACCGATTGGCCGGTCGTCGGGTTGGTCACGACCTCGCTCGGCAGTTGCGCGGGGAGCAGGATGAAGGTGGTCGCCACCCGCAGATTTTGCGGCCCCATCGACACCGAGGCCTGCTGCTCGTTGAACGCGCAGGTGGCGCGGTCGAGCCGGAAGCGGTAGATCAGATCGAGATAGGCGGTCGGCTGCAAGACGACCCGACCGACGAGGTCGGACAGGCGGTTGAACGCGCCCGAAGCGGGCGGCAGAAACGGGTTGACGACATCGCGGTAGCTCTGGCCGACAATCATCCGGTAGCTGCCGCCATGGCTGTCGTAAAGACCGAGCTTGAGGCCGTAATCGACACGCTGGCCGGTGTCGAGCAGGTCATAGCCGGCGAGCCGGTCGGGCCGGAACAGCATCGAGGCGTCGTAGTCGAAAGACAGGCTGTCCTCGTTGGGGATCTTGCGCTGGTTGCCGCCGTTGGGTGCGGCATAGACCCCGACGATCGGCTCGATCAGCGGCGTCAAAAAGCCGGGATGGACAAGCGGATAGCTCCAGGTCAGACCGGCATGGGGATAGATCCGTCCGGTCACGAAATTGGGGTTGATCGGCTCTGCCGCCGGCATCCCATCGACAGGAAAATAAGCCGATGGCAGATCGGGGTTCGACACCGGGCTCAGATCGTTGACCCAATACCCGTCGCCGCGCATCGTCGCGCTCAGCTGATATTGGCTGCCGATGCCGTCGCGAAACGTGTTTTCGTAGGTCGTACCCAGCGAGATGCGACGATCCTGGGTGCCTTCCTTGCGGACGATGTCAAGCAAATTGCCGTTCAAGTTCCAACGGCCGCCAAAGGCGTCGGGTTCGCTCTGCCAGTTGCGGTTGATCACCGGCAATACAATCGGCTGGGTCGAGGCGCTCAGGCCGCTGATCAGCGGCTGAAACGCATAGGCATCGACGTCGGTCGAGGTGCGCAGCGCAAAGCCTTCGACATAGGCGCGGCTGACCTCGGCGTTGAACGGCGGATAGCCATAGCCGAATTGCAACAGATAGGCGGGATCGGAGGTGCGTTGCACATCGAGCCCGGTGCGCCAATCCGGGGTGACGTCAAAGACGGCGGTGGAATTGATGTTGCCGCGCAGCTGGCCGCCGCTGATCTGCGCCGTATCCGGGTTGCTGAAATTGATGCTGCCCTGCGCGTCGAGCGAACCGTTGCTGAAGCGCTCGCGGTATTCGGTTCCAAGCACCGGCCCCGCCTTGGTGGTCAGGCGCGGCGACAGGGTTAGGTCCTTGTCGGGTCCGAGAACCAAAAAATAGGGGATCGTGATATTGGCGCCGATCGTGTTCGACCCGCCAAAGGACGGGGTCAAAAAGCCGCTGGCGCGCTTGACCGACGGGTCGGGCATCGACAGGTAGGGAATGTAAAACACCGGCCAGCCGTCGATCTGCATCGTCGTGTCGCGCATTTCGATCAGCTTGAACTCGCGGTCGTCGTCGATCTGGCGGGCGACAAATTGCCAGGCCGGCGGCGCGCTCGGGTCGTTCTTGCACAGATCGCAGGGCGAATAGACGCTGCGGCGCAATTCGATCCGATTCTTGTGGACGACGCGGGCGGTGTTTGCCGCCAGGCGCGACTGGTCGGTCAGCAACATGCGCACGTTTTCGGCAAAGCCGTCGCCGAGCATGTTGCGCAATTCGAGATAGTCGGCAAACAGGATCTCGCCGGTGGGTTGTGTCAGGCTGACATGGCCGGAGGCGGTAACCGTGTCGGTGCGCTGGTTGTAGGTGACGACATCGGCGAGCAGAACGTCGCCATTCTGCGCGAGTTCGACATTGCCGCGCGCGATCGTCAGACCGAGATCGTTGCTGTGCTCGATTTCGTCGGCGCGCAGCACGATCGGCGCGTTCGGGTTTTGCTTGGCGGAGCGGGCGACGCTGAGCTGTGCGGCGGCGGGCACGGCGTGAATGAGAGCCGCGAGCACAACCAGCGCGAGAAGGCCGCGGAAGCGCGGCCGCCCGCGGCGGTCGGGATCGGACGGCCGAACCGCTGCCGGCCAAGCGGCCATCAGCCGTCTTCCAGGTGCAACAGCACCGAGGCGGCGAAGATCAGGCTGACCCCGGTCGGGGTCCAAGCGGCAAGCGCAACCGGGACCTTTGCCGACAGGCCCATCGCAAAGACGATGTTCGAGACGACAAACAGCACAAAGCCGCTCGCCACGCCGCCGACCACAATCAGGGTGGTGCCGCCGCGGCGCTGCATTCGCAGGCTGAAGACCGCCGCCACCAGTACCATGGAGGCGAGCAGAAAGGGCCGCGCCAACAGCACGTCGTAATGCAGCCGGTGGCGCTGGGCGGGAAACCCCGACCGCTCGAGCAGCTTGATGAACCCCGGCAGATCCCAAAACGACATCGTATCGGGCGACGCGAAACTCTGTTCGATTTTGCGCGGGGTCAGCTGGGTCGGCAGGCGCCAGCGCGCGAATGTTTCGGAGGGCTGGTCGGGACGCCAACGCACCCCGTCTTCGATCACCCATTCGCCGTTTTCAAGCCGCGCCGAGCGGGCATCGATGCGCGAAGTGAAGCGGGTGTGACTGTCGAAGAAAAAGATCGTGACATTGTCGATTGCGGTGTCGGGCGAGGTGAACTTGCCGCCGTGGATGATGATCTGGTTGCCGGCGCCGTCGCTCTGCCGCAGCCAAAATCCGGCATCCGACAGCATCGTCTGGTTGCCGCCGCCGCCGAGGATGCGCGCGTCGAGTTTTTCAAAGGCCGCCGCGGCCACCGAGACGAGCGGGTTGAATACGGTCACCGCGATGATCCCGATGACCAGCGCCACCAATACCGCCGGCATCAAAAACTGCCACACCGAGACCCCGGCGGCGCGCACGATAACCAGCTCGTTGCTGCGGGTGAGGCGCCAGAAGGCGAGCATCGTCCCGAACAGCACCGCAAAGGGCAGCACCTCCTGCGCCGTCTGCGGCGCCTGCAGCGCCGCCATTTCGAACAGCACACTCAGCGTGGCCTGCACCTTGGCGCCGCCGCGGCGGATCAGCTCAATGTAATCGGCGAGAAACGTGACCACCGCCATCGCGCCGAACACGCTGCTAAACCACAGAAAAAAATGACGCCCGATATAGGCGGACAGGGTTTTGCCGAGATGCACCTCGAACCTCCGCGCCGCGCGCCGGTCAACGCGCGCGAATGGCGTGCGCCATGTGGACCGGCCAGCGCAGACCGAACCGGATCCCGCGATGCATCAACATCATCATGCCGATCGCGAAGGGCAGCAGATCGACGACATACATCAGCGGGATCGCCTCGGCGTAACGCGCAGCCAGATCGTTGACGCCGAGGCTTGCCGTCTGGAACACAAAGGCGGCCACGACCGCAGCCATCACCCGCTTGCTCTGACCGCGGCGGCTGAACTCGCCGGGCAGCAGACAAGCGAGCGGGATGACCGCAAACGCCAAGGTCGAAAGCGGGGTGAGGATGCGCTGGTGGGCCTCCATGATAAAACTGCGCCGGATCACCGGATCCGAGGTTTTCGGAAACAGCAATTCGCCGAGAAACCGCTCCTCGGCGCCGCGAAAGCGGACCATCGGGGCGTCTTGCAGGCTGCCCAGGTCGAGCGTGTAGCGATCAAAGGTCAGGACCGAGAGCTTGCGGGTCTGCGGGTCGAATTGCTGACGGTCCCCATTGACCATGATGATGCGCGAACCCGAGGGCGTGTCGACAAGGCGGCGCGCTCGGCGAGGATCGTCACCGGTTTCGCCGGGTCGCGGTTGTCGTTGATCAGCAGCCCGACCGCGTCGCCGTCGGCGTCGCGGTTGCGGATGTACAGCGTCAGCTTATCGGAAACGTTGGTGAAGGTGCCTTCCTGGATCAGGCTCGAAACAAACCGGTTGCGGATTTCGAATTGGAGGTCCTTGAAGGCGCGGCTCGACACCGGCAGCAGGTAGAGCGAAAAGCTCATCAGGATCGCAAACGCGATACCCGCCAACATCAGCACCGGCCGCGCCAATGTCATTGGCCCCAACACCGCCGCCCGCATCACCACCAATTCGCTCTCGCTTGTCAGACGGTTGAAGGTCAACAGCACCGCGATAAACACCCCGATCGGCAAGACGATATCGAGAAAGCGGGGCAGAATCAGGAGCGCGAGGTAGAGGAAAATGTCGAGGGAAAGGCCGCGATTGACGATCAGGTCGATCAGCGGCAGCGATTGCGCCAGCCATACCGCGGCCGCGAGCGCGGCGGTGACGAAAATCATCACGCCAAAACACTGTCGCAAAATGTAGCGGCTGAGCGCGGACATCGGGGCTGCGATCATAGGGAGCCCGGTGCGGAGGGACCAGCTGCAAACGGTCGTCGGCCGCCGGCGTGACGGCCCTGCCGCCGGCCAGGCTGGAGCGGGCGCAAAGCGTGAGATCTTGCAGGGAAAGGGGCCCAGGGTGATGCTGGGCTGCGGACCAATCGACTGCCGGCAACCGGTGCGGCGGCAGCGACGCCGTTCCTCGCCGCTGGACCGCCTCGGCACCGGCGGCCGATGAGACTGCCTTCTTCCGCGGCGGTGGCGGCAGCGGCGCTGGCGGTGTTGACCGGGCTGCGGCTGCTGCTTGCCGCTCGTTTCCCGCTGGCGCCGGACGAAGCCTATTACTGGGTGTGGTCGCGCGCTCTTGCTCCCGGCTACTTCGATCATCCGCCGATGATCGCGCTGTGGATCCGCGCCGGTACCGCCATTGCCGGCGAATCGCCGCTCGGGATCCGCCTGTTGGGCCCGCTCGGCGCGGCCCTCGGCTCGGTGCTGTTGTGGGACGCCGGGCGCCGGCTGCCGCTGGTCTGCGGCGCCGGACTCGTCGCCCCGGTGTTGCTGAACGCGACGCTGGCGGTCGGGGTTGGCGCGATCCTCGCCACCCCCGACGCTCCGCTGATGTTGTTCTGGACGGCGGCGCTGTGGGCGATGGCGCGAATCGCCGGCGGCGGCAGCGGCGCCTGGTGGCTGGCGGCCGGCCTGTTTGTCGGTCTCGCCGCGGCAAGCAAATACACCGCCGCCCTCTTCGCGGCCGCGATCGCGCTCTGGCTGCTGGCCGCCGGAGGGGCCTGGCGGCGGCGTCCCGAACCCTATGCCGGCGGCGTTGTGGCGCTGATCGTCTTCGCTCCGGTCTTGTGGTGGAACGCCGGGCACGGCTGGTCAGCATCCTGAAGCAGGGCGGCCGCGCCGGTGCGTGGGTGCCGGCACGTGCGCCGCAATTTCTTGCCGAACTCGTCGCCGGCCAGTTCGGGCTCGCCACACCGCTGATCTTCGTGTTGCTGGTCGCGGGCGCGGCCCATGCTTCGCGTCGCGCCTGGCGGATGCGCGAGCCGGTCTCGACCTTGCTCGCGGCGCTGGCCGGGCTGCCGGCCCTGGTGTTTGTGCAGCATGCGCTCGGCGATCGGGTGCAGGCGAACTGGCCGGTCATAGCCTATCCGGCCGCGGCCCTCGCCGCCGCCGGTCTGTGCGGACGGGGCTGGCGACGCCTTTATCTGCCGGCGGTTGCGCTCGGCTTGGCGATGACCGCCGCGGTCTATGTCGAGGCGGCGCTGGCGCCTCTGCCGCTGCCGGTAAGGCTCAATCCGATTGCGCTGCAGACCGGCGGCTGGCGCGAGTTGGCGGCGGCGGTCGAGGCCGCCCGCCGGCAGGTCGGGGCGGGATTTGTCGCCGCCGACAATTACGGCCTCGCCGACGAGCTCGCGCGCTTGCTGCCGGACGGGGTCGCGGTCGTCGCAATCGGGCCGCGCTGGGCGAATTTCAATCTGCCGCGTCCGGCGATTGCAGGCGAGGCCGGCCTTTTGGTCGAACCGGGCGCCGCCGCCGCACCGGTCTGGCCGCGCGCGCAAAGCCTTGGCGGCGGGGCGCGGGTGCAAAACGGCCGTATCATCCACCGCTACAGCTTTTTTCGCGCCATCCCCGATCCGGCGACCGATTACGTTCTGCTGCCACGCCCGTCGGCAAGATAGGATGCGGCCGGCTCCGACCTCCGCTGGCGCCGCGCGTTCGCACCCTCCTGTCAACGGCGCTGGCGTGGAGAAAGCGGGGCGAATATATCTGCGTTGGCGCTCACCTGCCTTGGTGCCGCGCTGCGGCGGCGCTGTGCGATCTCGAGGTTGATCCGATGAAGATTGGCTTTGTCAAACCCGATCTGCCGCGCGCCGGGGCCGCGGTGGTCGGCGTCTGGGAAGATTGCGTGCTGACCCCTGCCGCCCGCCGCCTCGACGAAGCCGCCGACGGTGCGATCGCCCGCGCCTTGGCGGCAACGCCCCGTTTCAACGGCAAAAAAGGCGAGCTGTTGGAGATTGTCGCACCGGCGCGACCGCCGGTAAGCCGCATCATTCTGGCCGGGCTCGGCAAACCCGAAAAAGCCGATACCCGCACTTTCGAAGAGCTTGGCGGCGCGCTGGCGGCGCAGTTGAACCGATCCGGCGAGCGCGAGGCGACCGTGGCGGTCGATGCCGCGCCCGGAATGCCGGCCGCCGCGCCCGAGGCCGCGGCTGCGCTCGCACTCGGCGCCGAACTGCGGTCCTACCGCTTCGATCGCTACAAGACAAAGGAGCCACCCGACAAAAAGCCGTCGCTCGAAGCGCTCGCCATCGGCACCGATGAGCCCGAGGCCGCAGCCCGGGCTTACCAACCGCGGCAAAAGGCGGCCGAGGCGGTGTGCTTCACGCGTGACCTCGTCTCGGAGCCGGGCAATGTGATCTATCCCGAGACCCTGGCGGCGCAGGCGCAAACGCTCGAGAAATTCGGGGTCACGGTCGAAATTCTCGACGAACCGGCGATGCGCCAGCTCGGGATGGGCGCACTGCTCGGCGTGGCGCAGGGCAGCGCCAAGCCGCCTCGCCTGGTCGTGATGCAATGGCGCGGCGCCGGCGACGGACCCGGGCAGCCGGGACCGCTGGCCTTTGTCGGCAAAGGCGTCACGTTCGACACCGGCGGGATTTCGATCAAGCCTGCCGCCGGGATGGGGGAGATGAAGTGGGATATGGCCGGCTCGGCCGTGGTCATCGGGCTGATGCGGCTTCTCGCCGCGCGCCGCGCCCGGGTCAATGCGGTCGGGGTCGTCGGCCTGGTCGAGAACATGCCGTCGGGGACCGCGCAGCGCCCGGGCGACATCGTAAAATCGATGTCGGGCCAGACCATCGAGGTATTGAACACCGATGCCGAAGGCCGGCTCGTTCTGGCCGATGCGATGTGGTACTGCCAGGACCGGTTCAAACCGCGGCTGATGATCGATCTGGCGACGCTGACCGGGGCCGTGATCGTCGCCCTCGGCCATTATCGCGCCGGCCTGTTTGCCAACGATGACGAATTAGCGGCGCGGCTGGTTGCCGCCGGTCAAGCGGTCGGCGAGGAGCTCTGGCGGCTGCCGCTCGCCGAGGCCTATGACCGCGACATCGACAGCGACGCCGCCGACGTCAAAAACATCGCCAGCGGCCGTGCCGCGGGCAGCGTTGTCGCCGCGCAGTTTCTGCAGCGTTTTGTCAAAGGCGTGCCGTGGGCGCATCTGGATATCGCCGGCACCGCATGGTCGAGCAAGGATGCGCCGACCGTGCCCAAGGGGGCCACCGCCTTTGGCCTGCGCCTGCTCGACCGCCTGATCGCGGAACACTACGAGGAAGCCTAGCGGGCCATGGCCGAAATCGGCTTTTACCATCTGTTGTCGATCCCGCTCGAACGGGCGCTGCCAAAGCTGCTCGAGCGCGCCCGGGCGCAGGATTTCACGATCGTGGTCAGGGCCGGCTCGGCCGAGCGTGTGGCGGCGCTCGACGCCGCGCTGTGGACCTATGACGAAGCAAGCTTTTTGCCGCACGGCACCGCCCGCGACGGCGATGCCGCGCACCAGCCGATCTGGCTCACCGACCGCGACGAAAATCCGAACCGGGCGACGATGCTGGTTCTGGTCGACGGGGTCGAAGCCGGGGACCTTGCGGCGTTTGCCCGCTGCGCCGACATGTTCGACGGCAAGGACGAGCGCGCGGTCGAGGCGGCCCGCACCCGCTGGCGGCGGGCGCGCGCGGCCGGGCACACGCTGACTTACTGGCAGCAGACGGATTCCGGCTGGGAACGCCGCGCCTGAAACCGGGCGCGGGCTTCGTCGATTGCGGGGGCGGCCGGCCGCGGCTATAACCCGGGGCCGCCTCGCCGCGCGTAAAGGATGCCAATGGCCAGCGAACGGACCCTGTCGATCATCAAGCCCGATGCGACAAAGCGCAACCTGACCGGCGCGATCATTGACCGTTTCGAGCGCCGCGGCCTGCGCATCGTCGCGCAAAAGCGGCTGCGGCTGACCACCGAACAGGCCGAGCGGTTTTACGCCGTCCACGCCGAGCGCCCGTTCTACCGCAGCCTCGTGCGGTTCATGACCTCGGGACCGGTGGTCGTGCAGGTGCTGGAGGGCCCGGATGCGATCGCGGTCAACCGCGAGGTGATGGGCGCCACCGACCCGGCCAAGGCGGCGCCCGGCACGATCAGCAAAGATTTCGCCGAATCGATCGAGGCGAACTCGGTGCACGGCTCCGATTCAGCCGAGACCGCGGCGCAGGAGATCGCCTTTTTCTTTTCGGCGCTCGAAATCGACCCGTAGTGCGGCGCGGCGGCGGTCCCGGGGCGGCCGGCGGCGTCCGCTCTTTTGCTTCGTCAAATGGTTCGTCAAACCCGGCGCCCGCGGCGCTTGCCGCGCGGTTTGCCGAGGGTTGTGAGGCCTGTCTCTGCCTCGCCGCGTTGCTTTATTTTCCGCTGCTCGTGCTGGTGCCGCGCGCCATCGCGGCGCTGGCCGCGGCGGCGGCGCTCGCAAGCCTCGTCCTCTTGTTCGCCAAAAGGGGCGGGTCCGCGGCGGCGGCGTGTTTCGGCTTTCCGGCGGGGCTGATCCTGGCGCTGGTCGGGTGGGGGGCGGTTTCCGCCGCCTGGTCGCCCGCCCCGTGGCGCTCGGTGGTGCAGGGCGCGGCGCTGAGCGGGCTTATTCTTGGCGCGCTGGCGATGCCGGCGGCGGCGGTGGTGACCGCACCGCGCCGGCTCGCCGGGTTTCTGCGCGCCGGCTTTGTCGGCGCCCTGGCCATGGCGCTTTTCGACCTCGCCAGCGGCGGGGCGCTCAGCAAACCGTTTTTCGACCGCGTCTATCAGCCGGCGTGGTTCAACCAGGCGGCCGACGGCTTTGCCATTCTGCTGTTGCCGAGCGCTGCCGCGCTGCGCCGGCGGCCGAGCGCGGCGCTGTTCGCCGCGGCCGGCGCGCTGACCGTTCTGGTGCTCGACGGCACCGCCGCCAAGGTGGCGTTGCTGGTCGGATTGGCGGTCGCGGCGGCGAGCTGGCGGCGGCGCGTCATGGTCGCGCGCATCGCGGCGGTCGTGACGGTTCTGGCGGTGGCCACCGCACCGCTGTCATTTGGCCGCCTCGAACAGATCGCGAGCGTCGTGCGCACCGCCGACTGGGTCAAGGCCTCGGCCGGCCACCGGCTGTTGATCTGGTCGTTTGTCGCCGACCGCATCGCCGAGCACCCGCTGCGCGGCTGGGGGCTTGATTCGTCGCGGGCGATCCCCGGCGGCCGCGACCCGATCGGGCCCGGCGAGACCTGGCTGCCGCTCCACCCGCACAACGCGCCGTTGCAGGTCTGGCTCGAGCTCGGCGCGCCGGGGGCGATCGCCTTGGCGTTGCTGTGCGGCTGGTTCTGGCTCGCCCTGGCCGCGGCGCCGTGGCCGCCGCCATACGCCGCCGCCGCCGCCGGCAGTCTCGCCGCCGCCTGCGCCGCCGCGGTGGCGACCTACGGCGTCTGGCAGGAATGGTGGCTTGGCACGCTGTCCTTCGCGATGTTCATGGTGCTGGTCATGGCGCGGCTGGCCCCGGCTCCGCCCGAGCCCGGCTGATGCGGGTCTATGCGCCGCTGCCGATGCCCGATTGGCGCGCCGCCGCGACGGCGGCCGCGGCCGCCGAGGAGGCCGGGTACGACGGGCTGGCCACTGTCGAACTCGGCCACGACCCGTTTGCGCCGCTCGCTGTCGCCGCGCTCGCCACCCGCCGGGTGGCATTGACGACCTCGGTCGCGGTCGCATTTCCGCGCAGCCCGACCGTGCTCGCCACCCAGGCCTGGGATCTCCACGCCCAGAGCGGCGGCCGCTTCGTGCTCGGTCTCGGCAGTCAGGTCAAGGGCCACATTGAGCGCCGTTTTGGCATCGCCTGGAGCCCGCCGGCACCGCGGCTGCGCGACTATATCGGCGCAATTCGAGCGGTTTGGCGGTGCTGGACCACGGGTGAACCGCTCGATTACCGGGGCCGGCACTACCGGCTGAGCCTGATGACCCCGGATTTCTCACCCGAGCCGACCGGGCTGCCGCCGATCCCGATCGCGATCGCCGCGGTCGGCACCGGGATGCTGCGGCTGGCGGGGGAAGTCGCCGACGGTGTGCGTCTGCACCCGCTGTGCTCGCGGCGCTATCTGGAAGAGGTTTGCCTGCCCCAAATCGCAGAAGGGCTGCGCGGCAGCCGCCGACAACGCGCCACGTTCGAGATCCATGGCGGCGGATTTGTCGTGACCGGCCCCGACCCGGCGGCAGTGGAAAAAGCCCTTGATGATGTGCGCCGCCGGGTCGCGTTTTACGCTTCGACCCGCACTTACCGGCCGATCCTGACCTTGCACGGCCTCGACGAACTCGGCGCCAAGCTGCATCGGCTCTCGGTCGCCGGGCGCTGGCCCGAGATGGCCGCAGAGGTGTCGGACGAAATGCTCGCGCTGTTCGCCGCCGCCGCCCCTTACCACGAACTTAAATCCACGCTCGCCGCCCGTTACGGGGGGTTGGCGGATGCGATCGATCTCGCTTTTCCGGCCGATGCGCCCGCGGCTCTGCAGCGCGAAATTGTGGCCGATATCCGCGCCATCCCGCAGCTATTCACGAGCTTTGCCCCGCCGGACTGAGCTCGGGCCCAGTGCGGGGGACGAGGCCAAGCCTGGGAAAATGCTTGGCCAGGTGGCCATCAGTAAAGCGTCACTTGACGTTTGCCATTCGCCGCCTCACGTTTCCGCCGGTGATACGCAGTTTCCGCAATCGGGCGCTCCGGCGGTTTTTCGAGGCGGGCGATCCGAGCGGGCTGAGCGTGCCGAATATCGCGAGAGTGAGCCGCATGCTCCGCGCCCTCGACGCTGCCGGCCGCCCGGCAGATGTGGACTTGCCGGGCTTCTGTTGGCACGCGCTACAAGGCGAAACCCGCTGGTCGATCCGGGTCACGGGAAATTGGCGGATCACCTTCGCGTGGGACGGCGCCGACGCCGTCGCCGTTGATTTGGAGGATTACCATTGACGCCGAGCGCCGCCGACAGTGAGCCGACGACCGGGACCGGTCTGCCGCCGATGCATCCGGGCGAGTTGCTGCGCGAGGATATTCTGCCGGCGCTTGGCCGGCCACGCGCTGAGATCGCCCGGTTGCTCGGCGTATCGCGACAGGCGCTGCACGCCGTGCTAAGCGAGCGTGCGGCGGTAACGCCCGAAATGGCGCTGCGGCTTGGCAAGCTCTGCGGCAACGGCCCCGAGCTGTGGCTTGCCTTGCAGACCCGCTACGACCTGGAGCGGCTGCGTCGCGAAAAAGCTGCCGAGATCGAGGCGATCCCGACATTGCCGGCCGCATAAGACATCATTGGCGTTGCGACAAAACGGCAATTCGGCGTATCGCGCGCTTCGTTGGCGCGACGGGTTGACCACAACCGCTTGATTTTGTTGGTGAGCCCGTCGGGATTCGAACCCGAGACCTACTGATTAAAAGTCAGTTGCTCTACCGGCTGAGCTACGGGCTCGTCACCGCGCCGCACGATAAGGGCCCGGCGGCGGTCGCGTCAATCGTGCCGCTTTTTGGCCCCGCGCCGGCCATCGATTTACCGATCGTTGCGCCGATTACAAACCGGACATCTCCGCTTACCCAATGAAAACAAGAATTACCAATCGATCAGAGGCATACATCACCAGGTTACAGCGGCCCACTATAAGTCCATCCCAAGCGGCGCGGCAACGCCCCGTGAGATAAACCAGGGTTGAGACGATGAGTGAATTTGCCCGTTTTGTCGAAGCCGAAATTCCCCGTCTGCGACGCTATGCGCGTGCTCTGACCCGGGACGCGACGCAAGCCGACGATTTGGTGCAAAGCTGTCTGTTGCGGGCGATTGCCAAGCAGCATTTGTGGCAGCCGGGGACCGATTTGCGCGCGTGGCTGTTCACCATCCTGCACAACCAGCATGTCAACAATGTGCGCCGCGGCGTGCGCGAAGGCACGGCGGTGCCGGTCGAAGACATGGCGGCGGCGTTGACGGTCGAGGCCGTGGCGGGCGATGCGTTGCAATTGCGCGACCTCGAACGGGCGCTGGCGCAGCTGCCGGCCGAACAACGTCAGGTGATCCTGCTGGTGGGTCTCGAAGGCATGCGTTACGAGGAGGTCGCCACCGTCCTCGGCATCCCGATCGGCACGGTGCGTTCGCGCTTGTCGCGCGGGCGGGAGAGCCTGCGCGTGCTGATGGGCCTCGCCGATGAGTCGCCGCGGCGCCGGGCGGCTTGAAAGGACCGCACCTGCGGCGAGGCCAACCCCACGACGGTTGCGCGACCGCCGGCGACCGACTAAAACCGCGCTCGCCCGCATGGCGGGGCGTGGCTCAGCCTGGTAGAGCGCCTGCTTTGGGAGCAGGATGTCGGAGGTTCAAATCCTCTCGCCCCGACCAGCGCGGCGATGCTCGCCCCTTCGCGGGTGGCAGCAAGGAGTTGGTGGTCGATGGCGCAGGCGCGGATCTACCGGCCGGCGAAAACCGCGATGCAATCGGGTCGCGGCCGGACCCGCAAATGGGTGCTCGAATACGAGCCGGCAAGCGTGCGGCAGCGCGAGCCGCTGATGGGCTGGACCAGTGCCGCCGATACGCTGAACGAAGTACGGCTGTTATTCGAGACCCTCGACGAGGCCAAGGCCTTTGCCGAGCGGCAGGGGCTATCCTATTCGGTGATCGAGCCGCAGCCGATCATCGACCGGCCCAAAAGCTATGCCGACAATTTCCGCTACGATCGGGTGCCGTATTGACCCCGATGCGCGGCCGGCCCCGTAGCTCAGCTGGATAGAGCACTCGCCTTCTAAGCGAGTGGTCGCAGGTTCGAATCCTGCCGGGGTCGCCTCAGCGCCGGATCGGGCTTTTGCCGTTCGCAACTGCGCCGCGAGCCGCGCCCGGCGCGGGTGGGCCTAACCGCGGTTGAAGGCGGGCATGACGTCGCGCGCAAACCAGCGCAGCTGGTCCTTGAACTCCTCCGGCGGCAGGCCTTCGGCCCAATGGATCATGAAATCCTCGAGACCGGGGTATTTGGCCTCGATCGATTTGATGCCGTCGATGATTTCGGCCGGCGGCCCGCAAAACCAGGCCTTCTGCGCCACGCCGTCGGCCAGCGTCGGCACCCGCGACGGCGCCCCCGGCGTGCCCCAGGTGCGCCCCTGCGCGTCGGCATAGCGGACAAAACCGAACGGCGCGAACCATTTGTAACGTTCGTCATGAGACGGCTCGACCCGCCGCATCGCCTCTTCGCGGCTGCCGGCGAGATAGAGCCCCGCCCCCCAGCACATGTCCTGCCCGAGCGCGACGTCGCGGCCGTGGCGGCGGCACGCCTGGTGAAAGGCGCGAACCATATCGTCGAGGATCTTTTCGCCGTTCAGGGTCACCATCGCCTTGAAGCCGTGTCGCGCCATCAAGTCGATGCTGCGGCCGCTGGCGATCGGCATCCAAATTTCGACCGGCCGGTATTTTGGCCGCGGCACGCAGGTGATCTCGGTCAGCTGATAGCCGCGATAGGGAACGCTCGGCGGGCATTCGAAATATTTGCCCTTGTGGTGGAACGCCTCTTCGTTGAAGCATTTCAGCAGCAGCTGCACGCCTTCCTCGAAAATCTCGCGATTGGCCTCGGCGTCGAGCAAGGGCGCGCCAAAAGTCTCGACCTCGCGGGTGTGGTAGCCGCGCCCGAGCCCCATAATCACCCGCCCGTCGGTGACAATGTCGGCCATCGCATAATCCTCGGCGAGCCGGATCGGGTGCCACATCGGCAGAATGTTGAAGCCGCAGCCGAATTTGAGGCGCTTTGTCTGCGTCGCCAGCCACAGCCCGAGCTGGATCAGATTGGGCAGGCATTCGTAGCCTTCGCGCTGAAAATCGTGCTCGGCGGTCCACAGCGCGTAATAGCCTTCCTCGTCCATCAGCTGCGCCACGTCGCGCGCCGTCCAGAAAACCTCCGACAGGCGTTCGTTGGGATAGCGGCGGTCATTGGCCGGCGTGCCATCGAGCCCGATATTGTCGAGCGCGATCTGCCCGACATAAAGCACATGAAACCGCTTGATCATTTTGCCGTCCTCTCCGCGCCGCAGGCCTTCGGGTGCGCTCTTTCTATCATATCGCCATGACCGCCCGGCAAGGGGCGACCGCGCCACCGGAAAGCAGGTATGCCGGGCCGGGATGCGGCGGAAACGGCGCTGCGAGTGAGCCCGGAGCGCGGCAAGCTTCACCGCCAAGCAAGTGGCCGGCGACCGGTTCGCCGAACCTCGCCGCTAGGCCCCGCCCGCGGCCGGCGCCTGAGGGGTGGAAGCCGGGCGGCCATGGACATGCACATGGCGGCCGCCGGCCTCGCTGAGGATCCGGGTGGCGGTGATCTCGCGCTCGGGATCCTCACAACGCACCCATAACAGCGCCGCGCCGGCGGCGAGTGCGGCTTGGAACTCGGTGCGATGCGGCGGGGCCGTGAACTCGTCGAACAATTGTTTGAGCGCCGCGCCGCCGAGCCCGGCCCCAACCAGGGCCGCAAGCGCCACCGCGACCGGACCGCCAGACAGCACGATAAACCCGGCCAAGGTCAAGGGCCCGATATAGTTGATTTCATCGGCCAGCCCGGCCGGCAGCAGACCCGGCCGCCCGGGCTCGGGTTCGCCCGCCGCCGCCAGCGCTTCGTGCGAGGCCAGCACCGAAAGATCGCTCTGGGCAAAACCGGCGGCGAGCAGCCCGGTCACAGCGCGATGAAAATGCGCGCGATCGGGAAACGACGCGACCGCCTCGCGAACCATCGGAAACGGCGCCGAAGTTTGGGCCATGCCATCCTCTGTTTCATAACAATGGGTGGCGCATGCTACCGTCAACCCGCCTCCGTGTCCCTCTCCTCGGCCGCGATGACCCAGCCCGCTCGTCCCGATCCCGGCGCCGCCGTCACGCCGGTCATGGCGCAATATTTCGAGATCAAGAGCGCCTATCCGGGGGCGCTGTTGTTCTTTCGCATGGGCGATTTTTTCGAGCTGTTTTTCGACGACGCAGTCGCCGCGGCGGCGGCGCTCGACATCGCGCTGACCAAACGCGGCCGCCACGATGGCGCCGATATCCCGATGTGCGGAGTGCCGGTCCACACCGCCGAGGCCTATTTGGCGCGCCTGATCCGCGCCGGTTTCAAAGTCGCGATCTGCGAACTGGTCGAAGACCCGGCCGCGGCCAGAAAGCGCGGCGCCAAAGGGCCGATCCGCCGCGCCGTGGTGCGGGTCGTCACCGCCGGGACCGTGACCGAGGACGGCCTGTTGGACGCGCGCCGGCACAATTACCTCGCCGGCATCGCCGAAGCCGGCGGCGAGCTCGGCCTTGCCTGGCTCGATCTGTCGACCGGCGATTTCGCGCTGGCGCCGACTTGTGAAGACGCCTTGGGCGGCGATCTGGCGCGCATCGCGCCGGGCGAGATCCTGCTGTCGGAGCGGCTGGTTGCCCGCCCGGCGATCGCCGCATTGCTGGCCGAGCGAAAGGCCGCGGTGACGACGCTGCCCAACCCGCGTTTTGACAGCGACGCCGCGCGCCGCCGGCTCGAAGGCTTTTTTGGGGTTGCCGCCCTCGACGGTTTCGGCAGCTTCAGCCGCGCCGAGATCGCCGCCGCCGGGGCGCTTGTCGACTATGTCGGTCTGACCCAGCCGGGTAAGGCCGTCCATCTCGACCCGCCGCGGCGGGTGACCCCCGATGCGGTCATGCAGATTGACGCCGCCACCCGGCGCAATCTCGAACTCACCGCCGGCCCGTCCGGCGATCGCCGCGGCAGCCTGTTGGCGACGCTCGACCGAACCGTGACCGCGGCCGGCGCGCGATTGCTGGCCGACCGGTTGGCCGGCCCGCTGACCGATCCCGCGGCGATCGCCGCGCGCCTCGATGCGGTCGGTTTCCTGCTCGATGCGTCGGCGTTGCGGGCGGCAATCCGCTAACGGTTGCGTCGCTGCCCGGACATTGAGCGCGGTTTGGCGCGGCTGCGGCTCGGTCGCGGCGGACCGCGCGATCTTGCGGCGTTGCGTGCGGCGCTCGCGGAGACCGCGACATTGCGTCGGCTGCTTGCCGAACCCGGCTTGGTGCCGTTGCCCGAGAGTTTGGCCGCGGCCGAACGCGGGCTTGGCGACCACGGCGCGTTGGTTGATCGGCTAAGCCGGGCGCTCGCCGAGGACCTGCCGCTCCTCGCGCGCGATGGCGGGTTTGTGGCGCCGGGTTATTGCCAAGAACTCGACGAATGGCGGCGGTTGCGCGACGAGAGCCGGCGACTGGTCGCGGCCTTGCAAGCCAAATATGCCGCCGAGACCGGCGTAGCCGCCCTCAAAATCCGGCACAACAATGTGATCGGTTATTACGTCGAGGTGTCGGCGGCGCAGGCCGCGAGGCTCGGCCCGCAATTCATCCACCGCCAGACCATGGCCGGGGCGCAGCGTTACATGACGGCGGAACTCGCCGAGCTTGAAAGCAAGATCGCCGGTGCGGCCGAGCGCGCCCTGGCGCTGGAAGTGCAGCTGTTTGACGAACTCGTCGGCGAGGTCATGCGGCAACGCGCCGAGATTGCTTTGGCGGCGGCGGCGCTGGCCGAACTCGATGTCGCTGCGGCTTTGGCCGAACGCGCGATCGAGGGCGAATGGGTGCGACCGGTGGTCGAGCCGGGCACCGCCTTCGAGATCCGGCAGGGACGTCACCCGGTCGTCGAGGCGGCGCTTGCCGCCGCCAGCGAGGCGTTTGTCGCCAATGATTGTGTGCTCGACGAGGCGCGCATCTGGCTGGTGACCGGCCCGAACATGGCCGGGAAAAGCACCTTTTTGCGGCAGAATGCGCTGATCGCGATCCTCGCGCAGATCGGCTCGTTTGTGCCGGCGCGGGCCGCCCGCATCGGCGTCGTCGACCGGCTGTTCAGCCGGGTGGGCGCGGCCGACGATTTGGCGCGGGGGCGCTCGACCTTTATGGTCGAAATGGTCGAGACGGCCGCGATCCTCAACCAAGCCGGTCCTTCGTCCTTGGTGATCCTCGACGAAATCGGTCGCGGTACTGCGACCTTTGACGGGTTGTCGATCGCCTGGGCAACCCTCGAACATTTGCACGAGGTGAACCGCTCGCGCGCCTTGTTTGCGACCCATTACCACGAACTGACCGCACTGGCCGCCAAGCTGCCGGCGCTGGCCTGTCAGACGATGCGGGTCAAGGAATGGAAGGGCGACGTCGTATTCCTGCACGAGGTCGGTCCGGGTAGCGCCGACCGCTCCTATGGCATCCACGTCGCCAAGCTCGCGGGGCTGCCCAAATCGGTCACCGCCCGCGCCGAGGAAGTGCTCGCGACGCTGGAGCGCGGCGAGCCCGGCGAGGCCTTGGCGCGGCTGGTGGACGATCTGCCGCTATTCACGGCGGCGCGCCGGCGCGTGGCTACGCCGCCGCCGGCGGAGTCGGCGGTCGAGGCGATGCTGCGCGAGATCCGCCCCGACGAGCTCTCGCCGCGCGAGGCGCTCGATCTGATTTATCGGCTAAAGACGATGCTCGCCGGCTAACGGCAACCCGGCGCGGCGCTGGCGAGCGGAGCAACCCTGGCCGCCGAGGCGCGCCGAGAGGCCACTGCCCGCGGATCGTCCTGCAACCGGCTCACATTCCCGGCGTTCGGCCGCCGGCGCCGAACGCCGGATGCCGGCGTCGCTCAGTCCGCCACCGAGG